>JAIXSF010000132.1 GCA_027484835.1 Rhizobiaceae bacterium
GTCCAGGTGACGCTGAGGGAAATGACCGCGCAAGCGCTGATCGACCGACGTCGTCGCATGGCGGGGCCTGTCGGTTGCGGGCTTTGCGGCATCGAATCGATCGAGCAGGCGAGCCGCGTGGTGAAGTCTGTCGCTGCCGAGGGGTTCAAGTTGTCCGCCCGGGATGTGTCCCAGGCCATGGCGCAGTTGACGGCAAGGCAGGATCTGAACCGCCAGACACGCGCCGTCCACGCCGCCGGCTTCTACAGCCTGACGGACGGGCTTGTCGCGATCCGCGAAGATGTCGGCCGCCACAATGCTCTCGACAAGCTCGTCGGTGCCGTCGTCATCGGAGGCTGGGATCCTGCCCAGGGTGCGGTCGTGGTCACGAGCCGGTTGTCCGTCGAGATGGTGCAGAAGACGGCAGCGCTCGGAGCGCCCGTACTGATTGCCATTTCGGCGCCGACAGCGCTTGCCATCCGCACGGCCGCGCAGGCCGGAATTACGCTGATCGGGATCGCGCGGGACGAGGATTTTGAAATATTCACCCGTCCTGACCGGGTGGCCGAAGGAGTACCGTTGCATGTCTGAGACCAGCACCGACGCCAAACTCGTCCGAATGGCCAACCAGATCGCGACGTTCTTCCTGTCTCAGCCCGAGAGTGTGCGTGTTGAGGGCGTCGCCACGCATATCAACAAGTTCTGGGAAACGCGGATGCGCCAGCGGTTCTTCGCCCTGATCGACGAACCCGATGCTGGTTTTCTGCCACTGGTGCTCGAGGCCGCCGATAGCATCAAGCGTCCCGGGGAGCCTGACGCTACTGCCGTTGGCGTTGGTCGGGAGACCGCGGATGGTGCAACCGGCGGCAAAGGACCGGCTGCGGGCGAATCCCTGTCGGAGCCGAGCATCCCGGAGACGGCGTCCTGAGAGGGACATCGCACCCGTTGTTGCTGACGGCCCAAGCAGACGGGGTGCTGCCTTCAGTTCAGCCAGAGATGGATCAGAGCGGCTTCCGGTGTTTGCGTGCCGCCGTTTTCGACGCCCGTGCTCCACAGGCCCGCACCGGCTGCATAAGCGCCGGGTGAGAGGCCACCCGCCTCGCACTGGCTCACCGCCCGAAGCCGCTTTCCACTCTTTACTGCTTCGGTCAGAACCGTCAGCAGGCCGGTATCGTTCATCGCCGTCCCGGCGCCGAAGATCCGGAGCACTGCGCCATCGAGCGTGCTGAGCATCGCCTTCACGGCCGCCGCCGGAATACCCGGCGAGAGCGTTAGAATGGCGAGTTTGCGGTCGTCGAAGGTGCTGTGCTTCGGCGCGCCCATGATCGCCTGCGGCTGCGCGCGAAACGCATCGGCCTCGTGGCTGTGATGTTTCACCAGTCCATCGGCGGCGAGAAGCTTGCCGGCAAACGCGAGGTGGACACCCGGCTCTTCAATCGCCGCAGCCGAAATCGCGAGATCGAGATTGCCTTCGGCATCGCCGTCCTGCCCGAGCGGCAGCATCGAGCCGCAGAGGATGACGCGTCTGGCCTCGCCGGCAAGGGCTTGGCTGAGTGCTGCACCGGTAAAGGCCATGGTGTCAGTGCCATGGGTGATGATGACGGCCGCCTCAGCATAGTGGCGGATTGTCTGCAGCATCCTGTTCCAGTGGGCAGGGCCGACATCGGCGCTGTCGAGAAGGGGATCGAAGACGTCTGCGATGAGTTCCGTACCATCAGGCAGGCGCTTGCTGATCGCCTCTTCAACCAGGCCCTTGCGCGGCGCGAGGCCCTCGGGCGAGTCGGCCATGCCGATCGTGCCGCCGGTATGAATCAAGAGCAGTTTCATCGTCTCACCTCCCCGTCTTTTTGGGTCTGGTAGGCCAGCGGCGCACCAAGATCAACCATCAGCGTCAACGCAAAAGGGCAGCGCTTCGCAGCGCTGCCCCTTCAAGATCGATCAACGCTCGCCCGATCAGGCGGCGAGGTCTTCCAGATCGCTCCCCTTGAACATCTTGGCGAGGTTCAGGAAGCAGATCATGCCGTTCTCGTTGGCGATGATGCCTTCGGAGAAGGTCTTGTCGAAAGAGGCGGAGACTTCCGGAACCGGCTGAACCTGGCTCGACGGGATGGTCAGGATGTCCGAAACGCGGTCGACCAGCATGCCGATGACCATGTTGTGGACTTCGGCAACGACGATGGCCGAGCGCTCGTTGGCAACGGTGCTCTTCATGCCGAGCTTGTAGGCGAGGTCGATGATCGGAATGACCGAACCGCGCAGGTTCATCACACCGATGACATCGGCCGGCGCATGCGGGATCGGCGTCGACGGAGCCCAGCCGCGGATTTCGCGGATCGTGGTGGTCTTGACGCAGAACTCCTGATCATGAAGCCGGAAGGCGATGATCTCGAGGGTCTCACTGCCGAAGCTGGTGGAGCTGATAGTTGCCATTAGAAATCTTCCCAACCTTCCTGTACTTTGGCGACAGCTGCGCCACCTGCGGCGCGAGCGACACTCGCCATGAGCTTGCGTGCCGGCGATGCCACAGGTGAAGCATCAGGACGCGCTTCCATGACTTTATGCGAAGAGTGTTGCCCAATTCTAAACTGCGCCACAAGTTCGCGCAGTGCGACCGCCTGTTTTGCCAGGCTGTGGCTCGCCGCCGTCGCTTCTTCGACCATGGCCGCATTCTGCTGGGTGTTCTGATCCATGGCGTTGACCGCCCGGTTGATCTCCGTGAGGCCGGTGGATTGCTCGCGGGAGGCCTCGACGATCGCAATCACGTTGAGATTGATTTCCTTCACCTCGGTGACGATCTGCTCGAGTGCCTTGCCGGTCTCGCCGACCAGCTGCACACCGGTCTTGACCTGATCGGAGGAGGTGTTGATCAGCGCCTTGATTTCTTTCGCCGCCGTGGCCGACCTTTGTGCGAGTTCGCGCACCTCCTGGGCGACGACGGCAAAACCCTTTCCGGCTTCCCCGGCGCGGGCGGCTTCGACGCCGGCGTTCAGGGCGAGCAGATTGGTCTGGAAGGCGATGTCATCGATGACGCCAATGATGTTGGAAATTTCCTTCGAGGAGTTTTCGATCTGCCCCATCGCCTCGATCGCGTTCTTGACCACGAAGCCCGATCTTTCCGCGCCGTCCTTCGTGCGACCAACCAGCTGACCGGCTTCATTGGCCCGCTTTGTGCTGTCGACGACCGTCTGGGTGATCTGCTCCAGTGCGGCTGCGGTCTCCTCGATCGCGGCTGCCTGCTGTTCGGTCCGCTTTGCGAGATTGTCGGAGGCTTCGCGGATCTGCGCTGAACCAGCGGCGATGGCGTCCGTGTTGTGGCTGACATTCTGCATGGCGGCTGCCACGCGTCCCATGGCAGCGTTGAAGTCCACGCGGATCTGTTCGAGCGAGGGAATGAAGGGCTTGTCGATGGTCGCGGTCAGGTCGCCCTGGGCGAGTGCCGTCAATCCCTTTGCGATTTCGTCGACGGCGTTCACCCGACCCGTGATGTCGGTTGCGAATTTCACCACCTTGAAGACGCGCCCGCTGGCATCAAGGATCGGGTTGTAGGAGGCCTGGATCCAGACCGCCTTGCCGCCCTTGCCGATGCGCTTGAATTCCTGCGAAACGAACTGGCCGGAGGCCAGTGTCTTCCAGAAGTCGCGATAGGCTTCGGTGCGGGTGTAGTCAGGCTCGCAGAACATCGAATGGTGCTTGCCGGCGATTTCGCTCAGCGTGTAACCGAGCGTGGAGAGGAAGTTCTCGTTGGCCGTCAGGATCTCGCCTGTCGGGGTGAATTCGATGGTTGCCTGAACGCGCGAGATGGCGTCAAGCTTGCCGGCATCCTCCGCTGCCTTAAGTTTCGCCGCCGTGATGTCGGTCGCAAACTTGACGATTTTCCAGGGTTTGCCGTTCTTGAAGACCGGGTTGTAGGAGGCCTGGATCCAGATCTCGCTGCCGTCCTTGCGGATGCGCTTGTATTCCCGGCTATCGAACTGTCCGCGGTTGAGCATGGCCCAGAACTCGCGATAGTCCTGCGTTGCGGTGTAGTTCGGATCGCAGAAGATGCGATGATGTTTGCCCTTGATCTCCTCCAGGCTGTAGCCAAGAGCGAGACAGAAATTCTCGTTCGCCGTGATGATCGTCCCGTCGAGCTTGAACTCGATCACCGCCTGCGAACGGCTCAACGCGTCGAGAACGGACTTCGATTCAAGTCCGGGAAATGCGATCAATGCCATATCAACCCCCAAAGATGTATCTGCACCTGTAGACGGTGCAACCAGGGTCAATTTTAGCCATGCTCCTTTAAGTAAGGATCAAATTTTAATGATCCGGACGCAGTCCAGTGAGTGATAAGCGTTCACTTTTGCTGTTGCTGATCTGCGTAAAACTGACGAAATTCAATTCTACTGACAGCAAGCACTCATATGCGTCCCCAATAATATACAAACGGCTTGATCACCCGCCCCTGGTCGGCCGGTCGAGTATGCGCCTGCCGAACAGGCTCGCGGCGAGTTCGACCATCACGCGCGCGCTCCGGCCGCGGTCGTCGAGAAACGGGTTCAGTTCGACGAGGTCGAGCGAGGAAACCAGCCCGCTGTCGTGCAGCAGCTCCATGATCAGATGGGCTTCGCGGAAGGTTGCGCCACCGGGAACCGTGGTTCCGACACCCGGTGCGACGTCCGGATCGAGGAAGTCGACGTCGAGGCTGACATGTAAAAGCGCACCTGCCTCGCGGACGTCGGCCAGGATGCGCTTGACGATGCTGCCCATGCCCTCTTCGTCGATGGCACGCATGTCGAAGACGTTGACGGCGTTGTCCCGGATCAGACGACGCTCTTCCTCGTCCACGGAGCGGATGCCGACCTGATAGACGTGCCTGGGATCAACGAGGGGTCGGTCGGCGGGAAGGATCGGGGCGAATTCGGCCTTGCCGCAAAAGAAGGCGACCGGCATGCCGTGGATGTTGCCCGAAGGCGAAGTCGCCGGCGCATTGAAGTCGGAATGGGCGTCCAGCCACAGGACATAAAGCGGCCGGCCGATTTCACGGGCGTAGCGGGCCATGCCAGACACGCTGCCCATCGACAGGCTGTGGTCGCCACCCAGCAGGATCGGGACCGCACCGCTGGATGCGGCGCTATAGGTTTCGGCCTCGATTGCACGGGTGAAGGCACCGACGACCGGCAGATGCCGGGCGCGTTCCATGTCGGGCAGATCGCTTGCCGGTGCCGGGCGCAGGTCGCCACGATCTTCGACGTCGTAGTCGAGTTCCCGCATGGCCTGCGCAATCCCTGCAATCCGGTAGGCGGCGGGGCCCATGGCGCAGCCGCCGCGCCCGGATCCCTCTTCCAGCGGCACCCCAATCAGAGCCACGGTCTTCTGCTGCCTGTCCATGTCATGTCCTTGTCTGTCATCTGCTGCCATGATCCGCCAAAGCGGCGTTATCAAAAAGATGGAACTTCGTCACAAAGTGTTATAGTTTCGTCAAATCGCAACCTGCATGTGACAGTTTGACAAGATGGACGATCTCGACCGCAATATCCTTGGCGCCCTGCGTCAGAACGCCCGTCTGCCTGTCGCATCTCTCGCGGCCATGACGGGTGCCTCACGCGCAACGATTGCCGCGCGAATTGACCGGCTGGTAGCCAATGGCACGATTGCGGCGTTCACCATCCTGACCGGCAGCGAGATACAGCCGACCGGCGTGCGGGCCATCATCATGATCGAGGTGGTCGGCAAGTTCCACGATCGGGTCGCCCATCAATTGCGGGGCATGCCCCAGGTGCGCTCGTTGCACAGCACGAACGGAAAATGGGATTTTATCGCCGAACTCGAGGAACGGGATCTTGCGAGTTTCGACGAGACGCTGCGCCGCATCCGGATGATCGAGGGGATCAACTTCACCGAAACGAACATCCTGCTCAAGACCAGCAAGGTCGCCTGATCCCGAACGTCGCCCTGGCTCAGTATTCCTTCTCGTAGAAGATGCCGCCACCGGCCCCGGATCCGCCAGCTTCGCCTTTCAGCTTCAGCCCTCTGCCGATGTCCAGGTTGATGGTTGCCTTGGCGCCGCCGCTGCCGCTCTGCTGCAGCTCGATATAGGTCCGGTCGTTCAGGTATTTGCCGGCACTGATGCTGGTGCCACCGGTTTCGTCGGTGGAGACGTCGAGATCGTCGATACCGAGCGAGCTGCGCAGGGACTGGAAGAGCGATGTGCCCCGTCCGCCGGCCAGCTGGGCTGCTGCATCGGCAAGCTGCGCGATCTGGAGCGGCGAAAGCCGTGACAGGGATTGGCCGAAAATCAATTGTGCCAGGATCTCGTCCTGCGGCAGGGACGGGGTCGAGCTGAAGCTCACCTGCGGATTGCTGGCAAGGCCCGTCAGCAGGATGACGATCGTCGCGTCTCCGGAGGTGGTGGTCGCTTCCAGATCAAGAAGCGGAACGAGGTCGCCGCCAAACGTGATCGTGGCGCGGGTGATGTTCAGCCGCTTTGTCAGGATCTGCATGCGGCCGCGTCTGAGTTCGAAGGCGCCGGATACGATGGGTGCTGCGGCTGTCCCGGTGAGGTTGATCGTTCCCCCGAGTTCCGCATCAATACCGCGTCCACGGATGAAGGTCTGGCTGGGCGACGAGATCGTCAGGTCCAGCGCGATCGGGGCGCTCGAAGAGCGGCCTTCCGCCGGCTTCTGCTCGCGCTGTTGCTTGAGGACCGCTGGCGGCGCATTGCGGTGCGCGATATCCAATTCCCTCAGGCTGGCCGGCTTGCCTTCGGAGAGCGTGACAGAGGTTCGGGAGAGATCGATCGTGCCGGCCAGACGGGGGCCGTTCAGCAAGGCTCCGGTCAGAGTAAGCTGACCGTTGACGGTGCTGGTGACGGTATTGCCATCCACGTAGACGGCCTGATCGAGATTGATCCTGAGGTCGGCCGGCAGGCCCGGACCGGTGATGTCGATGCTGCCGCTTGCCGAGACGCGACCGCCGGTCGCGAGATTGCCGGTGAGACTCGCAATCTCGGCCCGCGTGCCCGTAAGATTGATGGTCGTTGCGATCTGCTCGATGGCGAGGTTGCGGCGGACATCGACGATCCGCGCGCCGCCGGTCGAGATGGTGCCAGTGATTTGTGGGGCACTTGCGCTCCCACCGATCGTCAGGTTGACGCTCGCATTGCCCTCGGCCACCAGACCTTGCGCGGCAAGCTGTCCGTTGACAGCGGAGAGGGGGACCTCGCCTTGGACGCGGATGTCCAGGCCCGGACCGTTCTGCAATACGACACTGCCGCCAGCAGAAAGGCCTATGCCGCCGCCGGTCAAACGGCTTTCGATCGCCAGACGTTGGTTCTCGAAGCGTCCACTCGCGGTGAGGCCGAGCGGTGCCAGACCCGCACTGCGTGTCTGCGCGATCGCGGCTCCCTGCCAGTCCAGCCGATAATCCGCAACTGGTGCCGCGGCGCTGCCGCTTATGGCAACCGAACCGGAGATCGTGCCTTCCGGCGCCAGCTGGGGGGCAAAAGCCGCGGCAAGCGAGGCCGGCAAGGCTCTGATGTCGGCCTCGAGGTTTAGGCGCTCTCCCACCGATCCGGAGACCGCGACACTGCCGGAGCGTGCCGAGATGACGGTCTCAGGGATGGAAACGGTTCCGTTGGCGATTGTAAGCGACGTCGGAGCCGACAGGGCAAGCGGGATTCCCCGCGGTGTCGCGCGCAACTCGGTGATGGCGACGGAGAGCGTTTCGGCCGCCTGGCTGAGAGCGCCGCGCAGCACGACGGGCGCATTGTCGTATCGGGCCGACAGGTCGAAATCGGTCTTGGCGCCGGCCCGCGTGAAGTCCAGCGCGACCGTCTCTATGCGGTTTGCACCGGAGGTTATGGTCGCGGCGTTTACCGTTCCTTCGGCCGAGAGCGCCGCAAGGTCCGAGACGGCCAGGTCGATCCTTGGCTCCGTGACAGTGAGATTGCCTTGGCTGACCTTTCCGCCCGAAGCCTGGATGTCTGCGGCAAGCCTGCCTTCGGATGCCACGATCTTTACCGCGCCCTTGAGGTCGCCGCTGGCAGTCTGCCCCGCCAGCGCCGCAAGCAGGCTCAGATCGGGGAAGTCGAAGGTGACATCGCCGGTCGGCAGGAAGCTTTGGTCGAGGTCGAGGGCTCCGGTCAGGCGGTTGGGGCCGATGGCAAGGTCGAGGGCGTCCACACGGGTGCGCCCCTCGCTGCTCACGACCTCGGCCTTGGCATCGACGGGTTTCCCGTCGATCTGTCCGGTTGCAGTCAAGGTGGCTGCGGGGGCCTCGCGGTTGGCGACGCCGTCGAGCTGCAAGGCGAGGTTCGAGATCCGGTAGCCGGCGGCTTCCCCATCCTCGATGGCGAGATTGATTGTGGCTTCCACTGCATCGAGCGGGCCGGAGGCCGAGAGATTGAAGGATGCGGGCGCGCGCAGGCGGTCGACGAAGAGACCGAGATCGCGAAGCTGGCCGGTCAGATCGGACGCGAGCATGCCGTCCTGGTCGAGGGACAGGGAGCCTTCGGCACGACCGATATCCGTTGTCAGCTGGATCTCCCGAAGAGCGACTGCCCGCGGCGCTGCATAGTCGACACGCGCAGAAAGCTGCACCGGATCCTTCAGGCGGCTCGCGACAGCGGGCGGCAAGAGGTCGGGCAGGACCGTCAGGTTCAGCCTCCCGGAGAAGCCGTTTGTGGTCAGCGTGTAGCGGCCTGAACCCTGCAGATCGAGCCCATTGCTGTCGAAGACGAGTTCCTCGAACGCGATCGCGTCACTGGAGAGATCAAGCGGTGCCGTAAGGGTAAGCGGTCCCCTCACATAGTTGCGGATCGCGGGATCGCGGACGTCGGTTCCTTGAACGGAAACATTCAGGGCAACCTTGCCCTGCCGCGCGGCAACGTCGAAATCCTGGCTATCTGCTGAGAGGATGACATCTGAAAACGTCCCTTGCGGGACTGTTAGTTCTGCCAAATCTGCGCGGGCAGTCAGGGCGGCTGCAGAGGCAGCTCCTGTCAGTGTGAGGTCGAGGCTTCTCAGCTTCAGGCCCCCGGCGAAGTCTGGGGACTGTGAGACGATGCCTACCGCCTCTCCCGTCGCTCGTGCGCTGAGGCGGATATCGTTCTGGCCGGTTGGATCGTATGTGCCGGATGCCGACACTTCTGCAGAGGCGGTTTCGAAACGGCCCCTGTCGATGGTCACGGATCCGCTGGTACCGAGGCGTGCTGCCACATCGATTGCCGTCTCGCCGGCAAAGATATCGCGCAGTTCAGGGGGCATGAGACCAGCGAACTGTCCGCCGCCGGTTGCCGTCACTGTGCGCATGCCGTCGGCGGACAAGCGATGCGTGACATCGACGGTCATCGTTCTTTCGCCGTTCAGCGAAGCCGCAACCTTTCCGGCCCAGTTGTCGAGTGGCCCTTCGCCATCGACTTCCATTGCGAGCGCTGGCTGGCCGGGCACCTGCAACTGCCGACCAAGGGGTCCGGCAGGCGGTTCCTGATAGTCGAGATTGACGCGCAGCTGGTTGTCGTTGGGCGCGTAGAGGAGGTCGACAACCGCGTTGTTGCCAGGGTCATCGAGGCTTGTCGCCGTCAGCCGGCTGGCGATGGTGTCGCCGACGATTTCGAGCGAGCCCGCGGCAGACAGTGCCAGTTCCCGCTCCGCGAGCGCCTGGCCGAGGGTGATCGACGGCAGGTCGATTGCGGCGATGGAGATTTCAACCGGAAGAGAAAAGGGTTCGTCGCTGGCCGGCTCGGGTTCCGCGGACGGGATGGGCGCACGGGTGACGGTCAGCTGGCGAGCTGCGATCCGATCGGCCGTAAATCGCTTGCGGATCAGGTCGAGCGGTGTCCAGTCGAGCGTCAGATCATCGACGGAGGCATAGACGCCGTCGCGATCGGCCACGGTGATCTGGTCGACGGTAAGGGTCCCGCTGAAAAGAGGTCCTGTGCCGCTCAGCACAATCTGTCTGTTGTCGGTGGAAACGAGCGCCGCGATGCGGTCTGCCAGGAACTGGCTGCCCGTGCGTGAAAATCCACCGACAAGGATGACCACGACGAACAGCGCGATCAATGCGGCGACAAGAGCGCCCATCAGGCGGATTGTCCATCCCAGGATGCGCTTCAACCAGATCATTCCCATTGTCGTCCTGTCTTGCGGTCAGAAGCTCTGGCCGATGCCGGCATAGATGGCGTAACGGCTGCCGCCATCATAAGGATCCAGAGGAACCGCGACATCCAGCCTCAGCGGACCGAAGGGTGTCATGTAGCGCAGGCCGACGCCCGCACCCATCTTGATATCGGAGAAATCAGGCACGGTGTTGTCCGTGACGGTGCCGATATCGAAAAAGGGCACGACGCCTATGGTGTCGGTCACGTTGATACGGGCTTCGAGGTTCGCAGTCAGGTAGGATCGACCGCCGGTCCCGTCGCCTGCATCCGTGGTGGGCGTGATTTCCTGGAAGGAATAGCCGCGCACCGAACCACCGCCGCCGGCGAAAAAGCGCCGGGTTGCCGGAATGGCCGACAGATCCCCGCCGCCCACAAGTGTCCCTGCATTAAGTCGGCCGGCAAGAACGACGCGATCGTCTTCGCCAAACCCGAGATAGGCCGAGATCGATCCCTCCAGCGAGGTGAAGAAGGTCTGTCCGAAGAAATCATAGCTCGGCGTCAGCGAGATCGTGCCGTAATGACCTTCGGTCGCGTTCAGCCGGTTGTCGCGGGTGTCCCTGATGTAGCCCAGCGGTATGCCGAAGGTCAGATATTCGTTGCCGTCACCGAAGGCGTCGTCGATGCTGTCATAGGCAAGCGAAACACCGGCGTTGACCGAGTCGGTGTCGGTCAGTTCGTAGGCGTAGGATACCTTCCCGGTCACGGTGGCGGCATCGTAATAGTCTGTCTCGAGCGTGCTGCCCTTGATGCTGGCCTCGAGCGTTCCCGAGGGAACGAAGGCGCCCGGCTTGATGAAGGTGATACCTGCCGTGTAGTCAAGGGACGAAACGTCGCTGACGTTCTTCAACTCCCCCAGACCCCGCACCGAACCCTCGATCCTCAGTGATTCGGCCTCGCCGAAGAGGTTGCGATGGCCCCAATAACCTTCGATCCCGCCGCCATCGAGCGAGGAGTAGCTTGCGCCGATGCCGAAATAGCGGTGCTTGCCTTCGGAGACAACGATGCCGATTGGCAGCGAACCATCCTGATCCAGTGCCTCGGCTTCGTTGACCGTGACGGAGGAGAAGACACCCAACGCCCTCAGGCGCTCGCCGGCCTTGCGCAACTGCTCCGGCGAATAGGTCTGGCCGGGTCTGAGACGCGAATAGTATTGGACGAAGCCCGGGTCGACGGCTCGCGCTCCCTTGACGGTGACGACACCCAGCGGCGCAACGGGCCCGCCATCAATAGCGATGGTCAGATCAACGGTCTTGTTTTCATGATCCGCAACAACGTCGCGGCGGGTCACGGCCGTCAGTGGGCGTCCTTCTTCCTTCACGCGCAGTGCCATCTGCTCGGTCGCGCGGAGAATGACGAGCGACCCCGCATTGCCGCCCGCAACGAGGTCGAACTCCGCCGGATCGAGTCGCGCTGCCTCACCCTCCAGACGCACGTCGCCAAGGGTGAAGGTCTCGCCGGGCTGAATGGTGATGGCGACAGGAACGGGACGCGAGCGATCGAAGACAGGGTTGGGCGGCAGGCTGTCGATGTCGCGGCCGTCGATGGTCATGCTCACCACGCCGCCATAAAGGCCGTTTTCATAAAGCGTCGCGACCAGACGGTCCCGATCGTCGCGTGCCTTGATGACGAGGCCGAGATCGCCCGAAACGGGAGTGTCTTCGTCCGCTACCAGCAGCGAGGTGCGTTCGAGCGACTTGCGCAGGTCGCGCTCGGCAGCGCCGGTTTCCAGCGTGACGGTGTAATCAAGGGGATCAATGATGTCGCGATCCGGCTCGTCGGCGCCGAACAAACGAATGCCGAAGATCTCGAAAGCCATGGCCGTCGAGTCTGTGCCGGGCAGGAAAGGGCTGGCGACCAAGACCGCAAGTCCCAGCCGGAACGCATAACTAAACTTCGGCAATGTCCATCCACTCGGTCTACGCATGCCGCTTTCATCGCGATCTGTCAGGCGTGCCCCCACACAGCAGACAACTTAGGCGGAAATGCGCGTCGAAGCCTACCCCATTTTTTAGCAGGCATGAAAAAAGGCGGGGAGTGTGATCTCCCCGCCCTGTTTCAATTGCGACAGGCGCCTTAGTAGCCGCGCGGGCAAGCGTCGATGTAGCGGTTGCCGTAGCGGTCGCGGTAGTAGCACTGTCCGGGCTGCTCCGAAACATTGCCGATGACTGCGCCTGCAACACCGCCGATAGCGGCGCCGACGGCTGCACCGCGGACGTTGCCTGTGGCAATGCCACCGATGATCGCGCCGGAGGCAGCGCCGATACCTGCGCCACGTTCAGTCTGGGTGCAGCCTGCGACCGTCAGGCCGACCAGCATCAGCACAAGAGCTTTCTTCATCTTCATCTCTCCAAGTGCCACGCGTCCGGGCGAGCCGGTCTTGTTTCTTAACAGCATGCCCCACCGTTCGAGCTCTCCCCCGCGCGGCTTCAGGCTTCCTTGAGCATAGCCTTGACCGACGGAAAGTCCATGGTCGTGGCTCAC
>JAIXSF010000199.1 GCA_027484835.1 Rhizobiaceae bacterium
GGCCGTTATCAACCCTCCAAGGAAAAGAGCGCACCGATCGCGATCATCCTTCATCCGCATCCGCAATTCGGCGGGACGATGAACAACCAGATCGTCTACCAGCTGTTCTACATGTTCCAAAAGCGCGGCTTCACCACGCTTCGCTTCAACTTCCGCGGCATCGGCCGTAGCCAGGGCGAATTCGACCATGGCGCCGGCGAGTTGTCGGATGCGGCGTCGGCTCTCGACTGGGTGCAGAGCCTTCATCCGGATTCGAAGAGCTGCTGGGTGGCCGGCTACTCCTTCGGCTCCTGGATCGGCATGCAGCTCCTGATGCGTCGCCCCGAGATCGAGGGCTTTATGTCAATTGCTCCGCAGCCGAATATCTACGACTTCTCCTTCCTCGCTCCCTGCCCGTCGTCCGGCCTCATCATCAACGGCGACAGTGACAAGGTGGCTCCTGAAAAGGATGTCATCGGTCTGGTCGACAAGCTGAAGACCCAGAAGGGCATCCTCATCACCCACAAGACGGTGCCGGGCGCCAACCACTTCTTCAACGGCCAGGTGGAAACGCTGATGGCCGAATGCGAAGACTATCTCGACCGTCGCCTCGACGGCGAACTGGTCCCAGAACCTGCTGCCAAGCGGATCCGGTAACGTCAGAAGAACCCAATGGCGCGGATCAATCCGCGCCATTTGGTTTCGAGCGTCGTTGGAGGCCAGGCGATGGTTCCGCGCCTCGTAGGGTGCCGCGTTCATGGAGTGCTTCCGACCATGACAACTGAGACGACTTTCGATGCCATTGGTCTGGCAGGCGGAGGGAACCGCTGCTACTGGCAGAGCGGATTTCTGAAAGCCTACAGCGAGCATCAACCGCTCAATCCACGCTTTTATGTCTCGGTCTCGGCCGGCGCCTATCATGGCGCCATGTTTCTTGCCGGTGTCGGCGACCGAGTGCGAAACTCCGCCTTCGCCTTTGCCGAAAAGGGAGTGCGGGGCGTTGACTGGCGTGCGCTCAAGCGGCGGGAATCGCCGCTCGTGGTTGGCGCGCTGTTCCGGCAACTGCTTGCGAGCGAATTTGGAGCAGACGAAGTTCTCGCACTGAAGGCAGCCCCGCCGATGCTGATCCAGTTGTCGGGTCTACCGGACTGGATGCCCGGTACGCTTGGCGCACTCGGCTCGATCGGTGCCTACCAGATCGAAAAGCTGCTGACCGATGGAAGCCATTCCAGGGCCGGGTTGCGGATGAAACTGCGTCCGGTCTGGTTCTCCACGCACAATTGCGACTATCCCGGAGAACTGGTCGATGCGCTGATGGCCACCTCATCGGTACCCCCCTTCATGCCGGTCGGACGCGTCCGGGGCCGCGCCTATCTCGACGGCGGGCTCGTTGACAATCCGCCGCTGATGAAGCTCTCGGAGGTCGAGAGCAAGGGCTGGAATACGCTGCTTCTGACCACTCGATTTGGCCGCAAGCCGCCCTCCGCCCCCAATCGCGTCGTGGTCGGACCGAGCGAAGACATCCCAGTTAGCAAATTCGCCGTGGGCGACGCCGCCGGTATCCGGCATGCCTATGAAGTGGGATTGCGCGATGGTCTCGCTTTTGCCCGGCAAGGGCTGACTGCGGAGCCGGTCAAGTGAAGCTCACGGCTTTCGCGGCGCAGTCGAAAGCGCTCCGCCGCTGACCGGGTCGCGGACACCCGTCGTGCCCGGAAATGTCAGCGGCAGGCCCCGTGCCGATCGAACGGCGAGATAGGCCCAGGCTTCCGCCTCCATGGCATCGCCATCGAAGCTCGCCTGCTCGGCAGTGAGCACCGCTGCTCCTTTTTCACCTGCGAGGCTTACAAGATCGCCCATGATCGTCCGGTTCAGGCGGCCACCACCGCAGATCACATAGGTTTTCGGCGAGGTCGGCAGGTGGCCTGCGGATTTGAGGATCGCTGCCGCCGAGACGAAGGCAAGCGTGCGCGCGCCGTCCGAGAGCTCGGCTTCGTGGCCTTCCGGCGGACGGAAATCGTTGCGGTCCAGCGAGCGGCGCTTGCTTGCCGTGAAGAAGGGATTGTCGAGATAGCGCTCCGCAAGCGCAATGATGACACCACCTTCCGAGGCGATGCGGCCGCCGTCGTCATAGGGGATGCCGGCATGGGTCTCGACCCACTGGTCGATCAGCGTGTTACCTGGTCCGCTGTCGAAACCGATGATCGTGCCGTCGCGGTCAAGGAAGGTGAGGTTCGAGATGCCGCCGATATTGACGAAGCAGACCGGCCATTGATCCACCGGGATCTGATGCGCCAACGCCTGGTGATAGACCGGGACCAGCGGAGCGCCCTGCCCGCCATGGACCATGTCGTTTGCACGCATGTCGTAGACAACGTCGATGCCGGTTTCGGCTGCCAGCAGGGGTCCGTCGCCGAGCTGGACGGTCAGCGCCTCATCCGGTCTGTGGAGCACAGTTTGGCCATGGAAGCCGATCAGGTCGATATCTTCAGGCTGTAGGTTCTGCCGCTCCAGGAAAAGGCGCACCGCTTCGACGTGACGTAACGTTAGGTCTCTCTCCATACGGGAGAGCTCCCCCGGCCGTTCGGCGCGTTGCTTGATGGCTTTCGCGTCGTCCAGCGCCTGCTTCAGCCGGTCGCGGAAGGCCGGCTCGTAGGGAACAGACAGGAAGCCACCGCGCTCAACGACCGCCTCGCCATCGGTGCGAACCAGCGCCACATCGATGCCATCCATCGACGTGCCGCTCATCAGGCCGATCGCCGTCTTCAATTCCGCCATATGCCACCCGATTCGAACGCCTGTGTTGCCGGACATTCATGACCGAGACGGGTGCACAATTCAAAAAACAATGCTAAAGCCCGCGCGGATTTTAAAGTGTGCCACCGAA
>JAIXSF010000380.1 GCA_027484835.1 Rhizobiaceae bacterium
ACGATCAAGTGCTTCTGATGATGAAGGCGATGGACGTCCGCTACACCATCGAGATGATGCCCTGGGCCCGCGCGATCGCGCTGGCCGAAACGGAACCCATGCACTGCGTCTTCACGACGGCCCATATTCCCGAGCGCGACCAGAAGTTCAAATGGGTCGAGCCGATCGCCGTCGGTCGCAACTTCATGGTTTCTAACAAGGATGCTGGCATCAAGGTCGCCAATATCGAGGAAGCGAAAAGCTACATCGTCGGCACCCAGCGCAACGACTATACCCAGACATTGCTCGAAAACGAGGGCTTCCCGAAGATCGACCTCGCCACTGACCTGAAGCTCACGCTGAAGAAGCTGCAGAGCAAGCGTATCGATCTGATGCCGATCTCCGAGCAGCACTATCTCGAACTGCTCGACAAGGGCGAGAAACTGGATGCCCAGTTCGTCTTCTCCGAACAGAAATTCGCCATTGCCTGCAATGTGAATTTCCCTGAGGACCTGCTTGCCCGCATGCAGGCGGCACTCGACAAGCTGATTGCCGATGGCACGCAAGCAGAGATCTTCGAGACCTACAATCTGCGCTACTCGAACTTCGGTCAGGTTGCGGGCAATCCCTGACGGCTCCGACATCAGTCTTGACTTTCGGCCCGTTTCGCTGTCGGGAAGGGCCAGGAACCTCAAGACGGATCTCGGGCAATGATCATCCTGGCCGGCCTCGGCAATCCCGGTGCGCAATACCAGAACAACCGGCACAACATCGGCTTCATGGCGGTGGACGCGATCCAGCGCCGCCATGGCTTTTCGCCGTGGTCGAAGAAGTTCAAGGCGGAAATCTCCGAGGGCACGCTCGCTGGCGAAAAGGTCATGCTGATCAAGCCGCAGACCTTCATGAACCTCTCTGGCGAAAGCGTCGGCGAAGCCATGCGCTTCTACAAGCTCGGCCCCGAAGACATCGTCGCCATCTATGACGAGCTCGACCTTCTGCCTGGCAAGGCCCGCATCAAGACCGGCGGCGGTCATGGCGGCCATAACGGCATCAAGTCGCTCGACGCCCATTGCGGCCTGAATTATCGGCGACTGCGGCTGGGCATCGGCCACCCCGGCGACAAGTCGAAGGTCCACAACCACGTGCTCGGCGACTTCGCCAAGGCGGATGCCGAATGGCTCGATCCGCTGTTGGAAGCGCTCGCCGACAATGCCGACATGCTGGTGCGCGCTGAGGATTCCCAGCTGATGAACAAGCTGGCGCTCGCAACCGGGGCTAAGGCCGAGGACGAAAAGCCGGCCAAGGCACCTAAGGCGCCAAAGCCCGCCCAGTCCCACATCCATCAGGCCCGCAATTTCAACCAACCGAAGAAGCTTCCCGAGAGCGGCCCCATGGCCGAGATGCTGAAGAAGATGTTCGGCCCCAAGGGCGATTGATCACCCCATCAGAGGCGCCCTGCCCCGCCATTCACCGATAGCCGCGCAAACGACCGGAAGACGACCATGAGCCACGACATCACCACCGACCTCGTCACCCTGCGCGACTACTGGCGTTATGCCATCTCCCGCTTCAATGCCGCGGAACTGAGCTACGGCCACGGCACACACACCGCCATCGACGATGCCGCGTTCCTCATCCTCGACAGCCTCGACCTGCCGATCGACACGCTCGATCCCTTCCTCGACGCTAAGCTTCTCCCCGCAGAACGCCGCATGCTCGCGGAACGCATCGAGACGCGTGTTACGACCCGCAAGCCCTCCTCCTATCTGACTGGCCGTTCCTACATCCAGGGCCTGCGCTTCTTCGTCGACGAGCGCGTGATCGTGCCGCGCTCGCATATCGGCGAGATCCTGTTCAACGAATATGGCGGCGAATTCGGCTCGACCTTCCTGCCCGATCCCTTTGCGGTCGAAAGCGTGGTCGACATCTGCACCGGCTCCGGCTGCCTGGCGATCCTCGCCTCCCGCTTCTTCCCGCTGGCGGCCGTCGACGCCGTCGATCTCTCCGCCGATGCGCTGGAGGTCGCCGAGAAGAACCGCCAGGCCTATGGCCTCGAAGACCAGCTGACGCTGCATCAGGGCGATCTCTTCGCGCCGCTTGCTGGCCGCAAGTTCGACCTCATCATCACCAACCCGCCCTATGTCGACCACGAAGCCATGGACGCCTTCCCGGCCGAATACCGCGCCGAGCCGGCCATGGCCCATGACGGCGGCGAAGACGGGCTGGACCTCGTGCGCACGCTGCTTGCCGAAGCGCCGAAGCACCTCAATCCCGGCGGCGGCATGCTCTGCGAAATCGGCCGCGGCCGCGACATCCTCGAAGCCGAGTTCCCCGACCTCGATTTCCTCTGGGTCGAGACAACGGAGGAAGAAGACGCGGTGTTCTGGATCTCTGCGGAAGCGCTCGGCGTGAAGGCAAAGAAGGGCAAGTAACGCCAGGCTACCACCAGGTGAAGGTTTCGACCCGGTACCAGAAGAGATCGACGAGTGCGGCAAGCCCCCAGTCAATCCAGTAGGCCGTGACCTTCGAGGCATCGGGAACGAGCAGCAGCACGCCAAACCCGCTCAGCATGGCCCAGCACACTGCAAGCCGCAGATTGTGCAGGCTGTCGAGACGATAATAGCCCGCATCGTCATACTCGGTCTTGAAGATCATGTCGGCCCAGTTGTAGCCGTCGCTGATCACGAGATCCATCATCGGCCGGTCCGACAGGCGATCCGGCAGTAGGTTGAAGACCGCGCGCACCACATGGCCGACGATACCCATCAGGGCAAAGAGGCCGACCGCCACGGCATAATGCCAGGTGGCCGCCTCGGGAAGGGTTTGTGGATCCGGAACCATCCGCCAAGACTAGCGCGCGGCGGTAAGCAATTGGTTGCGTTGAAAACGCGCTCGCAGGCGCCTAAGCCGTCGCCTTCGCAAGCAGCCCCTCAACCAGCGCCCGAAACGCCTCCTGCGCCCGCGGTAGCACGCTCTCCGGCTCCGGGCTGGCGGCGATCCACATCGCCGCATTGAGCGCCGCACCGCTGATCAGCCGCGCCGCCGCTTCCGGATCGAGCGGCTTCAGGATCCCTTCCGACATCAGGTCTTGGACCGCCTGCCGGGTGACTTGCAAACAGGAATTCTGGCTCGGCCATAACGAGGGATCGCCGAGCACCGCCGGCCCATCCAGCAGTACGATACGCTGCACCTCGGGATCGAGCGCCATCTCGATATAGGCGGCTCCTTCGGCCAGAAGCGCATCCCACCCCTCGCCGGCCGCAGCGCCGCGTGCCTTGGCCCGTGCGGCCATGTCGCTGTCGATCTCGTTGACGACAGCCGCGAACAGCCCGCGCTTATCACCGAAATTGTGGTAGAGCGCGCCACGCGTCAGCCCCACATCTGCGGTCAGCGCATCCATGGAGGCATCCGCATAGCCTTTTTCCGCAAAGGCCTTGCGCGCAGCCACGATCAGCTTGCCGCGATTTTCCGCCATGCTTTCTGATCTCGTGCGCTTCACACCAATCCCCTGAATTCACATACGCTTCGTATGTGAATTTGACATACGACGCGTATGCAGTTATTTCTACATACGCAACGTATATGAAATCATTGCGCATCAGCCAAGCGGCATTTCACCGATCCGGTCCCCGGGCCGAACGATCCCGCATGCTCGAAAGGATACCCATGACCAAGCCTGAACCCGTCTTCCCCGCAAACCGCCACGCTTTGTACGAAGAGCACGGCTATTCCGCCGCCCTCCGCAGCGGTGACCTGCTCTTTGTCTCCGGCCAGGTCGGCAGCCGTGAGGACGGCACGCCCGAGCCAGACTTCGAGACCCAGGTGCGCAGGGCCTTCGCCAATCTCGAGGCAACGCTGGCCGCCGCAGGCTGCACGTTTGCCGACCTCCTCGACGTCACCAGTTTCCACACCGACCCGGAAAACCAGTTCGGCACAATCATGAAGGTGAAGGCAGAGATCTTCCCCAAGCCGCCTTTTCCGAACTGGACGGCAATCGGCGTCAACTGGCTTGCCGGTTTCGATTTCGAGATCAAGGTCATCGCCCGCATTCCGCAGACGTCGTTAGCATGCGCAGCCACCGCTTACTCTGATCAGGAGGACGCGAATACGCGCGTCCTCACTCCTCCGGTTCGGCCGTGAACAACAGCGGCATGCCCGCCTCCTTAGCAAGGTCCATGGCTTCCGTCACCTTCGTCTCCGCAATCTCGCGGGTGCAGACGACAACGACCGCCGAGCCGAACTTGTGCGCCGTCATCATCACCCGGTAGCCCGTCTCCTCGCTCATCCGGAACACCACCTTCAAGACGATCGTGACGAATTCGCGCGGCGTATAATCGTCATTGTGCAGGAGCACCTTGTAGAGCCGTGGCTTCTCCACCTTGGGCTTGGTCACCGTCTTCGGCGTCAGTACCGTATCCTTCGCCATGGGTTCCTTCCGGATCTAGAGGCCGCATCAGGCCCGCAACACTTGACCATGTCCCTCCTATACCTCATAGGCGTGGGCAACGAAAATCCATCCCGAGCAGGTATTCAGAGCCATGGGCTTCAAATGCGGTATCGTCGGGCTTCCGAATGTCGGCAAGTCCACACTTTTCAACGCGCTGACCAAGACGGCGGCAGCCCAGGCAGCCAACTATCCCTTCTGCACGATCGAGCCGAGCACCGGTGAAGTGGCCGTTCCCGATCCGCGCATGAAGAAGCTGGCCGACATCGCCGGCTCCAAGGAAATCATCCCGACCCGCATCTCCTTCGTCGACATCGCCGGCCTCGTGCGCGGTGCGTCGAAGGGCGAAGGCCTCGGCAACAAATTCTTGGCCAACATCCGCGAAGTCGACGCCGTGGTCCACGTGCTGCGCTGCTTCGAAGACGATGACATCACCCATGTCGAAGGCAAGATCGACCCGGTCGGCGACGCTGACACGATCGAGACGGAGCTGATGCTCGCCGACCTCGAAAGCCTGGAACGCCGCGTCGAGCAGACCCGCAAGCGCGCCGCCTCCAAGGACAAGGAATCGACCGCCCAGCTGCCGATCATGGAGCAGGTCGTCAAGCTTTTGAACGAAGGCAAGCCCGCTCGTCTTCTCCTGAAGACGCTGGCCCCCGACGAGATCGAGATCCTCAAGGGCCTCAACCTCCTCACCTCGCATCCGGTCCTCTATGTCTGCAACGTCGCCGAAGGCGATGCCGCGACCGGCAACAAGCACACCGAAGCCGTCGCCAAGATGGCAACGGAACAGGGCGCAGAATGCGTCATCATCTCGGCTGCCATCGAAGCCGAAGTCGCCCAGCTGCCGGAAGAGGAAGCCACTGAATTCCTCTCGGCACTCGGCCTCGATGAAGCCGGCCTCGACCGCCTGATCCGCGCCGGTTACCACCTGCTCGACCTGATCACCTATTTCACGGTCGGCCCGAAGGAATGCCGTGCCTGGACCATCGTCCGCGGCACCAAGGCACCGGCCGCCGCTGGCGTCATCCACACCGATTTCGAACGCGGCTTCATCCGCGCCTTCACAATTTCCTATGACGACTACATCGCCTTCAAGGGCGAAGTCGGCGCCAAGGAAGCCGGCAAGGGCCGCGACGAAGGCAAGGAATATGTCGTCCAGGACGGCGACGTCATCCACTTCCGCTTCAACACTTGAAGCGGAACAATCAGAACGACGAAAGGCCGCGATCACTCGCGGCCTTTTTTGTTGGATCAGGGAGATTGGGGAACTCAGGCGCGTTTCACCGGGCAGGTCGAAAGGCCCATGATCGAATAGAGCGGGCAGCTCGACATCAGACCGGTCGCAAGCGGCACGATCCCGATCAGGGTGAAATAACGCCACGACGCATCCGGATAGATGAAGAAGAGCGACAGCAGCACGAGGCCTGCAACGATCCTGAGGATGCGGTCGAGACCACCGACATTCTTGGCAAACATGATTTTCCCTCCGTTTGTTTTGACGATGGGATGAGACTAGCACGCCCTTGCCGCCCCGTCGGTGACTTAGTCACGGGCTTTGCGAAATCTTAACCCTGATCGGCGCGTGCCATCCGGGCAAGCTCTGGGCGGTCGACGATCCGAATCTCGCCCCGCTCGTTTTCGACCACACCTTTCGACACCAGCGCCTCCAGCCGCCGAGACACCACTTCGCGTGCCGTACCGATGATGACGGCGAGCTCCTGATGTGTGAGAGCGACATGCCCCTCCTCGTCGGCCCGTTCGATCAGCGCATGGGCCAGTCGCTGCTCCACCTTCACGAAGGCCACCTGTTCCAGCACGAACATCAGATCGCTCAGCCGGTCGGCAAAGGCCCGGAAGACGAAATGGCGAAACGCCATCGAATCCGCCATCAGCCGCTCGAAGACGGCGGGCGGAACCATCACAGCCACAAGGTCACTCTCGGCCACCGCCTCGCCCGAATAGGGCGCACCACCCAGCACCCCGAGCGTCGTCTGGACGCAGGTCTCGCCGGGCGTCACGGAATAGAGCAGCAGCTCCCGTCCGTTTCGCCCCGTGAGGTAAACGCCGATCCGGCCGGACAGCAGAATGACGAAGCTCTGCGCGGCGTCGCCCGGACGAAACAGCGTCGTGCGGTGAGGCACATGCATCGGCGTCAGCGCCTCCAGCGCCTGCCGTGCCTCTACATCGATGCCTGCCAGAAAGCCGGCCTGATCTGCCCAACCCGCCATGGACCACCTCTCGATTCCCGCTTATGACCATAGCGACTGGCAAGGCATTGGAGAACACGACGTATGCAGGAAGACAGGCTTCACTACGAGGACTTCACGCAAGGCCGAAGCTTTGTGCTCGGGCCGCGTCTGGTGACATCAGAAGAGATCATCGAATTCGCGACCGAATTCGATCCGCAGCCCATGCATCTCTCGGAAGAAGCCGGCAAGGCCAGCATCCTCGGGGGCCTCTCCGCCTCCGGGTGGCACACGTCCAGCCTCTTCATGCGCCTGATGATCGATGCATACGTGCTCAAAGCCGCCTCCGAAGGCGCCCCCGGCATCGAGTTCATGCAGTGGCGCAAACCGGTGCTTGCCGGCGACACGCTCTCGGGCCAGTCCGTCGTCGAAGAGGTCCGCGTGATGCGCTCCCGCCCGCATCTCGGCATCGTCACCTTCGGCCATGAACTGCACAACCAGCGCGGCGAAACGGTGCTGAAGGCCCGCAATGCCGTCATGGTGCGCCGTCGCGAGACGTCGGAGGCGAGCGCATGAGAATGCTCGACCTCTATCCCGCCGGCACCCGCCTCGAACTCGGCAGCGTCACCTTTACCGCCGAAGACATCGTCCGCTTCGCCGAGAAATTCGATCCGCAGCCCTTCCACGTGGATGCGGAAGCCGCCAAGACTTACGTCTTCGGCGCGCTCTGCGCCTCCGGCTGGCACACCTGCGCCAACTGGATGAAGAGCTTCATCGGCTTTATCGGACGGGAGATCGCACGCCTGAAATCCGAAGGCATCGCGCCGCCGAAGCTCGGCCCTTCGCCTGGCTTTGCAGAGTTGCAATGGCTGAAACCCGTCTTCGCTGGCGACATCATCACCTTCTACATGATCCCGCTGGAAAGCCGTACCGTCCAGGGCCGAAACCGCTACATCCTGAACTCGGCCCTCTCCGAAGGAGTCAACCAGCACGGCGAAACCGTGCTGCGCTTCAAGAGCAATCTGATCGAATTCTTCCCCGACGAGGAGCAAGCCCAATGAGCGCCTACGATTTCACCATGACCGCGATCGACGGCTCCGAGCGCAGCCTGAAGGATTATGCCGGCAAGGTGCTGCTCATCGTCAACACGGCAAGCGCCTGTGGGCTGACCCCGCAATACGAAGGCCTGGAGGCCCTCTACAAGGCGAATCCCGATCTCGTGGTCCTCGGCTTCCCCTGCAACCAGTTCGGCGCCCAGGAACCGGGGACGGAAAAGGAAATCGCGCTGTTCTGCGAGACACAGTTTGCCGTCACCTTCCCGCTCTTTGCCAAGATCGAGGTCAACGGGTCCGGCACCCACCCGCTCTACGCCTGGCTGAAGGCGGAAACACCGGGCGCTGAACAGGGCAGCGAGATCGGCTGGAATTTCGCGAAATTCCTCATTGGCCGCGACGGCCAGCCGATCGCCCGCTATTCACCGCGCATGGCTCCGTCGGCTCTTGCCGACGACATCGCCAAAGCGCTCGCACACTGATCCGCCATGGCCGGCTTCCGCTTCCATCCGACATCTCTCAGCGGCCTGGAAGCGGTCTCGGCCACAAGCGCGCATGTCTTTCCAAAACACACCCATGACACCTATGGCATCGGGTTCCTCTCCGCCGGCGGCCAGATCTCGGCCTTCGGCCGAGGTCAGGTGGAAGCCGAAGCCGGCCAGTTGATCACGGTCAATCCGGGCGAAGTGCATGACGGCGCTCCGATCGGCCGAACGCCGCGCAGCTGGCACATGCTGTACCTGACGCCGGCCCTCCTCACAGACAGCGTATCCGATCTGGTCTCGTCGATCTCGGAGCTGGAATTCGAGCTTCCCGTCTTCGCTGACAGAGATATTCGCCATCATCTCACGGCCCTGCATCACCGGTTTGACCAAGGACCGGAAGACCTACCTGCGGACGCCCTGCTGGAAGCGCTCGTCCTCGTTCTCGGAAAGGCGCTGCTTCGTCGCCGGGAGGCAGCCCCTGCCCTGCCCGCCAGCCTTGCCCGTGTTCGCAAACGCCTGGATGAGGATCCGACAAGCCTTGCCGATCTCTCGGACCTTGCCCGCGAAGCCGGCCTCAGCCGCTTTCAGCTGATCCGCGCCTTCCAGCGCCACACGGGCCTCACGCCCCATGCCTACCGCATGCAGAGCCGCGCCAACCTCAGCCGCAGACTGCTGATGGAAGGTCTAGTCCCCGCCGAGGTCGCAGCCGCCTGCGGTTACGTCGATCAAAGCCATATGCACCGCGAATTCCGCCGTCGATTCGGCCTGACGCCCGGCGGCTACCGCAGCGCTCGCCTCGGCCGCAATCCTGTACAAGACCGAAGCGCCTGACACCGGCAGGCTCTCTCCAGCAACGCAGGAGACAAGCATGACCCTCGATTTCCTTCTGACGACCCTGATCATCGTCGCAACGCCCGGGACGGGCGCGCTCTACACGCTGGCAGCAGCCCTCGGCGGCGGACGGCGCAACGCCCTCATCGCCGCCTTCGGCTGCACGCTCGGCATCGTCCCGCATATGCTGGCAGCAGCACTTGGCCTCGCCGCCCTCGTCGCCGCCGAGCCGCGGCTCTTCGAACTGATCCGCTATGCCGGCATCGCCTATTTGATCTGGATGGCGATCGGTCTCTGGAAAAGCGGCCTGGTCCAGGAGCAGACAGCCGAGCCGCACCGCGAGGCCTGGCGGATCATCCGAAAGGCGGTCCTGATCAACCTGCTCAATCCGAAGCTTTCGCTTTTCTTCCTGGCCTTCCTGCCGCAATTCGTCGATCCGGCCGATCCGGCACCTCTTACCACCATGGCGGCCTTGAGCCTCGTCTTCATGGCCGTGACCCTGGTCGTCTTCGCACTCTACGGCCTTGCCGCAGCCGCGATGCGCCATGGGCTGGTCGAACGCCCGCACCGGATGCGGATCGTCAACCGGCTGCTTGCAGGTGGCTTCTTGCTGATGGCGGGGAAATTGGCGCTGGCTGAGCGCTGAGACGCCAGCAGGAGGTCGACCGGGCGGCAGCCCGGTCGCTTTAGAAGGCTCAGTGCCCCTCGAATTCCACGAGCGTGCGAACCTCGACGCCGAGCGCCTCGAGCTTCTTGCGGCCGCCGAGTTCCGGCAGGTCGATGACGAAGCAGGCAGACACGACGTCAGCGCCGATCTGGCGCAGCAGCTGTACGGCTCCGACGGCCGTGCCACCGGTCGCGATCAGGTCATCGACAAGGATCACCTTCTCGCCAGGCTTCACGGCGTCCATGTGGATCTCCATCTCGTCCACGCCATATTCCAGGCTGTAGACGATCCGCACGGTCTCGTGTGGCAGCTTGCCCTTCTTGCGGATCGGCACGAAGCCGGCCGAAAGCTGGTGGGCAACAGCGCCGCCCAGTATGAAGCCACGCGCTTCCATGCCGGCGATCTTGTCGACCTTCAGACCGGCATAGGGCTGCACCAGCTCATCCACTGCGCGCCGAAACGCCCGCGCGTCACCGAGCAGCGTGGTGATGTCGCGGAAGATGATCCCGGGCTTCGGATAGTCGGGAATGGAGCGGATCGAGCTCGTGAGATAGTTCTGCGTGTCGGGGTTCATGGGGCATCCGGATTGTGTCGGGGAGGTCTTGCGCGGGACCTTACCAAGAATGGTGTGGGCTCCCAATAAAAAAGGCGGCCCGAAGACCGCCTTTTCCGTGAACGTGATCCCTTCGGATCAGTGTTCCTTGTTCGCGTAGACCGACTTCTTCGTCAGGTAGATCAGAGCGGTGAAGATCGCGAGGAACACCATCACCATGAAGCCCATGCGCTTGCGGTCTTCGAGATGCGGCTCTGCAGCCCACATCAGGAAGGCAGAAACGTCGCGCGAATATTGCTCAAGCGTTTCCGGCGAACCGTCGTCATAGGTGACCTGACCGTCGGAGATCGGCTGTGCCATGGCAAGCGACTGACCGGCGATGAAGTACGGGTTGAAGTAGGTGCCTTCGGCAACTTCAACGCCTTCCGGCGGATCCTGGTAACCGGTGAGCAGCGCGTGGATATAGTCCGGGCCGCCCTGCTGGTACTGGGTGAAGATGTCGAAAACGAAAGTCGGGAAGCCGCGGGTGACGCCGCGCGCCTTGGCGATCAGCGAGAAGTCCGGCGGAGCAGCCCCGTTGTTCGCCGCAGCAGCCGCTTCCTTGTTCGGGAACGGCGCCGGGAAGTGGTCCGATGCAACGGCCGCACGGGTGAACATCTCACCATCGGCGTTCGGGCCGTCGGTGACTTCGTAGTTCGCCGCGAAAGCCTTCACCTGCGCTTCCGAATAGCCCAGGTCCTCCAGAGTGCGGAAGGCGACGAGGCTCATCGAGTGACAGGCTGCACAGACTTCAGAATAGACCTTGAGGCCGCGCTGCAGCTGGCCCTTGTCGTATTTGCCGAACGGGCCGGCAAACGACCAGTCCATCTGCTCGGGCTTCAGGATCGGGTAGTGACCGGTCTGCGCAGCATGATGCGTCATCTCGGCCAGATCGCCACCTTCCGCTGCCATCGCCTGGCCGGAGAACCCGGCCAAGGCGGCGATCAGCGCGATGCTCGTGACAAGCTTTTTCATTGTTATCTTCCTCTCACGTGCTCAGGCTTGGGCAGCAGCGGACTTGCCGCTCTTTTCGAGAACCGCTTCGGTGATCGAGTTCGGGATGCGCCGGGGCGTCTCGAACAGGCCGAGCAGCGGCATGATCACGAGGAAGAAGCCGAAGTAGTAGGCAGTGCCGGCCTGCGACAGGACGACGTAAATGCCTTCTGCCGGCATCGCGCCGAGCCAGCCCAAGAGGATGGAGTTGGCAACGAAGATCCAGAAGAACAGCTTGTACCACGGACGGTAGACGGCCGAACGAACCTTGGACGTATCCAGCCAGGGCAGGAAGAACAGCACGATGATCGCGCCGAACATCACGAGGACGCCGCCGAGCTTCGAGTCGATGAACAGGATGTCGAAGGTGATGGCGCGCAGCATCGCGTAGAACGGCAAGAAGTACCATTCCGGAACGATGTGAGCCGGGGTCTTCAGCGAGTCAGCCGGGATGTAGTTGTCCGGATGGCCGAGATAGTTCGGCATGTAGAAGACGAAGTAGGCGAAGACCAGCAGGAAGACCGAGAGGCCAAGCGCATCCTTCAGCGTCGCATAGGGCGTGAAGGGAACGGTATCGGTCTTGGACTTCACTTCGACGCCGGTCGGGTTGGTCTGACCGGTGACGTGCAGCGCCCAGACGTGCAGGATGACCACGCCGGCGATCATGAACGGCAGCAGGTAGTGCAGCGCGAAGAAGCGATTCAGCGTCGGATTGTCGACCGCAAAGCCACCGAGCAGGAACTGCTGGATGCTTTCACCGATGAACGGGAAGGCGGTGAAGAAGCCGGTGATAACCGTCGCACCCCAGAAGGACATCTGACCCCAGGGCAGAACATAGCCCATGAAGCCGGTTGCCATCATCAGGAGATAGATGACCACGCCGAGGATCCAGAGGATTTCGCGCGGCGCCTTGTAGGAGCCGTAGTAGAGACCGCGGCCGATATGCAGGTAGACGGCGACGAAGAAGAACGACGCGCCATTGGCGTGCAGGTAGCGCAGCAGCCAGCCATGGTTCACGTCACGCATGATCTTTTCGACACTGTCGAAAGCCAGGCCCGTGGCGGCGGTGTAGTGCATCGCGAGGACGACGCCCGTCAGGATCTGCACGATCAGCATGACCGACAGCATGGCGCCGAATGTATAGGCGTAGTTGAGGTTGCGCGGCACCGGGTAG
>JAIXSF010000299.1 GCA_027484835.1 Rhizobiaceae bacterium
ACCTCGAGTTCGCCCGTCTTTTTCTTTATCCGATGACAGATCGCAGCGAACTGCTGCCGCGGCGGGCGCTGCAGCATGAGTTTGAGGTTGGATGTGATGCGGCCGATGATACCCAATGAACTTGCACCTCGATTCGTTGTTAAGCATACGCCAAAATAAGCGCGACACACGAAAGTCTGCGCCGAATCCGGGCGCTTTTCACACGATGGTTATTGCTGCCTATCAGGTGTGAGCCGGCCGGGTTCATTTCAATGCGACATACGGTAACCGGACTTCGCCTTTTCCCGACATTCTGAAGGCTTATGGTGCCGCAAACACGACAAATGCCTTGAGGCCTTCGATCACGCCATAGGCAGCCTCGCCCTTGGTTGCAATCATGCGCTCGTTCACCTGCGCGAGGCTGGACACTTCCGGCAGCGCATTGGCTGGGAGGATGCCGCGAACGCCGCCCAGTTCGAACATTGCCCGGTCATTGCCGGTGTCTCCCGCGACAACCACTTCATCAAGCCCGATCTCCAGCGCATTGCAGAGCCATGCGAGGGCCTGACCCTTGTCCGCACCCTGCGGCACGACGTCGAGATCGCGGCCGCTGGAATAGATGATGCGCGCCCGGTGTCCCGCGTCGATCAAAAGGCGCTCCAGCGCCAGAATATCCTCCGCCGTCGCATCATACAGGTACCAGCTTGACTTGTAGTCGTGCTGATATTGGGACGGTTGCCGCGACAGGCGCTCCATCATCACCAGTTCCGCCTCGATCAGGTCTACATCGAAGCCGTCGCTGATCAGCTCCCGATAGTCGGTCGCCAGGTGCGGATGGGTCTGCGAATGCAGCATGGTGCCCACACCGCCGATCAGGAAATCCGCAGGCGGCAGTCCTTCCTCGACGGTGAAATCGAGCATGTCCTCGATCAGCCGTCCGCTATTGTAGACAAGAAGCGGGCGCTCCCCATAGGGCAGGGCTTGCCAGAGCCGTGCGAATTCCAGCGACGCTTCGCGATCACCCGCGAGCGTCCCGTCGAGATCCGACGAAAAGAGGCGTACCGGTTTCAATCCCCGTCGTTCCATGGCTCCGCCCAGTCGCTTTCTTCGAGAGCTTGCGCCACAGGGCGGCCTTCGACAAGAGCCACCAGCTGCTGGGCGATCCCGGTCCAGGTAAACAGACTGCGAGCCTTGTGTGCGCCCATCCGCGACAGCCGTCCGTAAAGCCGCGGATGCTTCAGCGGCTTCATCATGGTTATGCCGAGATCATACTTGTCGAACGGATCGGCGAACAGCGCATGCCGGCCATAACTCACGGCACGGAAGAGACCCCCATGGATGGTCACGATCGTCGGCGTGCCGCTTGCCATCGCCTCGATCGCCGTCATGCCGAAAGGCTCGTAACGGCTGGAGAGCACGAAGAGATCCGCCGCCCGATACATGTCCGGCAGATCCTCGTCCGGAATGAAGCCGGTGAACTCCACCCTGTCGGAGAGGCCAAGATCGGATACCTGCTGCTTGAGCTGGGCAAGGATGGTCTCTTCCTGCTGGTCGAGGTTCTCGCCGCCAAGCGCCAGCCGCAATCGTGCGTCCGGCACCCGGTCGGCCAGAACCGAAAAGCCGTCGATCAGGAGGTCGTAACCCTTGTTGGTCGCCAGCCGTCCAAGCGCGAGAACGGTAGTGCCCTCGAAGCCGAGGCGCTGCCGGATCATCTTCCTCGAGGCTTCCGAGACCGGATAGAAGCGATTGTCGTCGTAGCCTGGGGGGATCATGTGCACCCGGTTGCGCGCCAGCCCGTAATCCTCTGTCAGCATGTCAAGCTGGATCGGCGTGGTCGCCACCACCAACTGACAGCTTCGATAAACGATCAGCTCGTGCTGGATGCGCTCCTTGAAGTTGAATTCCTGTTCGAACCTGTCCGCCCGTTCCGGATAATCGGTCTCCATTTGCCGCTTCTTCCAGATGCCGAGCGAATGCGGCGTGTGGATATGCGGCACGCCGAGGGCTTCGGAAAGGCGTTGCCCGGCAACGCCTGCATCCCAGTAATGGCTGTTGATGAAGAGGTAGGACAGACCCTCCCGCTTGATCCAGCGCAGCGCCTTTTCGTTCCACTCGGTGAGATGCCGGTGGAGGTATTCTTTCGGGATGAAATCGGGGCCGCCGCAGGGAATGCGCACGACGCGGACCGTCTCATCGACCTCGTCGATCTCGGGCTGATCTTCGAACCGGCGGGTGAAGATGTCGACCTTGTGGCCGAGCTGCGCAAGTTTCTTCGCCAGTTCAAGAACATAAACGACTTGTCCGCCGGTGTCGGCGGCGCCAAGAGGCGGCTGGGCGGCCACGTAGCCATGCGTGGAAACGAGCGCGATGCGCGGCGTTTCATGCAGATCCGTTGGTAAAGCCATATTCCCCACTCTGGAAAAATCGTTCGTGTGAAGCCTTCGAAGAACGCCTCCTTGATACGATTGTTCCAATTTTTACGAGGATGGCGGTTCCACGCGGAGCATCCGCGCAGGTGGCTAAAGCGTCAGCACGCACCGGTGTGAACGCATTTCCCACCCTGGCGAAGTTTGGAAACCAATGTCAGCGTCGGCGTTGCTTACTTGACGCTTCTGCCGCGCCCGCCATCACGCCGGATCAGCCGAAGCCGGGCGACACGTCCCCACTCGTCTGCGCGTGCACTTTCGTCGGCAGCCCGCATGACGAAGTCGATATGCGCCTGGGCTGCCGCCTTGGCGCCGTGGGGGTCGCCGGCCAGAATGGCATCGTGGATCGCGACATGCTGGTCAAGCAGCTGTTCGCGGGCGTTCGGCAGGGAAAATACGGCCTTCCGGTTGAAGAAGATGCCTTCCGACAGAAGCCGGTAGCAGGCCCGCATCGTGTGCAGCAGAATGATGTTGTGCGCCGCTTCACCGATGGCGTTGTGAAATTCGACATCTGCCGAGAGCTCGTCCTCCGGCCTCTGGTCCGCATGCGCGCGGCGCATGTCCTCGATGATCCGCGACAGCAGCGCCTTGTCGGTCTCGGTCGCCCGCTGGGCCGCAAGCTCCGCTGTCAGGCCCTCGAGTTCGCGGCGATATTCGAGATAATCGCGCGTGGCCCGGGCGTGGCGGGAGATCAGCTCCGTGATCGGCTTGGAGAACACCTGGCCGATGATGTCGGCGACGAACGTGCCGCCGCCGTGATGGCTGACCAGAAGTCCGCGGCTTTCCAGTTCCTTCAGGGCATCGCGCAGGATCGGTCGGGAAACCTCCAGCGACTGTGCGAGTTCGCGTTCGCCCGGCAGCCGATCGCCATCCCGAAGCACACCGTCGAGGATCAGCAGTTCAATCTGTTGCACCACTTCATCGGCGGTGCGGCTGTGGCTGACGCCCGAAAAAAGCGTGTCGTCTCCGTCGTCCATCGCGGCCTCCATGCGCCCAGATAACAAACTGGCGGAGAATTGGTCAATTAACTTGCCCACTTGGTTACGATTGCAATCTGCCCGGCAGTGGAGACGCTCTGTGACGATTGCGGCTTTGCGCATGACCGCTTGCGCTGCTAGCTTTGCGCACGGGCAAGGGAGACGGTCGAGTGGCTAAGGGTGATTTCGCATTTCCAATGGCGCCTGAAAGGGCGTTGGCTCTCGGTGAAATCCACGCGCGCCCCTATGCGCTGGTGAAGTCGGGCCGTGTCATCTTCCAGCTCGCCTTCATGATGGATGGCGGCTCGGCCGTGTATCACGCAGCAATCTCCGAGCTCTCCCGCGCTCGCGGCGTCGCGCCGCCGGAAAAGCAGGGGCGCTATCATTCGCTGGCCTGGGGGCAAGGGACGCTGCGCTGGGAGCGTCATACCGAATTTTCCACCTGGTTCTGGGATGGTCCGCTGCCGGAAAGCTTTGGCGGCGACGTGCCGATCCATCCTTTCGGCGACGGTTTCACCGCGCCCGGTCCGCTGATCTCCGGCATCCGACTGGAACTGCGGCCCGACGGCCCCGAAATCGCCGATGCCCGGGCCGCCTTTGACCCGGCAAGCCTCTGCTACAGCGAGCTGAAGAACGGTCAGGCAGCCGTCCTCACCGACTTTCGGCAGGATGGCCACGGTCTGACGCAGATCCTCGTTATCGACCGCGGCATGACCGAGGCCGGACGCGGTGCAGTCGTCCAGCGCCTGCTCGATATCGAAACCTATCGCACCATGGCCATGCTCGGCCTGCCGCTGGCCCAGACGCTCTCGCCCGAGATCCGCCGCATCGAGGACGGCCTGACCGCCGTTACCCAGCGCATGAAGGCGCATGCCCGCGACGAGTCGGACGAAATGCTCTCCGAACTGACGCGCCTGGCCGCCGAACTCGAAGCCAATGCGGCGCTCAGCCTCTACCGTTTCGGCGCAAGCCGCGCCTATGACGGCATCGTCCGCGAGCGCATCAAGACGCTCGATGAAACGCCGGTGCCCGGCTACGAGACGCTCGGCGCCTTCCTCGAACGGCGCCTCGCGCCCGCCATGCGCACCTGCCAGTCGGTCGAGGAGCGCCAGGCCAACCTTTCTCGCAAGCTTTCGCGCGCAACGGCGCTTGTCCGCTCCTGGATCGATGTCGAGCTGGAGCGCCAGAACTCCGATCTGTTGACCGCGATGAACAGCCGAGCCGAAATGCAGCTTCGCCTGCAGCAGACGGTCGAAGGCCTCTCCGTCGCCGCCATTTCCTACTATGTCGTCGGTCTCGTCGGTTATGCCGTGAAAGCCATTCCACACGACGCTCTGCCCTTCGATTCGGCCATCATCACCGGCCTCTCGGTGCCGCTCGCCGTCTTGGGCGTGTGGTGGGTGGTGCGCCGGATCCGCAGAAGTCACGAACAGGACGGATGATCGGCCCTTGCTGGCGCCGACTTACTGGTCGATATAAGGCCGCGGACAGCGGCAGGTGACAGGCAGAATGGCGAAGCAGACCAAGGCGAAACTCGACAAGAAGGGGCTATCCGGCCTCGGGCTCGAGAAACTGGTCGATATCCTCCTTGAGGAGGCCGCCGCCAACAAGGCGCTGAAGGCCAGGCTCCAGACCGCGTTGGCAGGCGAAACCGGCCCGGACGAGATGGCTCGCCTGATCGACAGGCGTCTCGATGCGATCGATCAGGCAACGACGCGCATCAACCGGGCGCGGGCGCGCGATCTCGCCGGCGAATTCGCAGCCCTCGCCCGCAACATCCTTTCCGAACTGGGGTCAGCCGATCCTCAGGCCGCTGCCGAGCGCATTTTCCGGTTCCTGGGACTTCGCCACCCCGTCGCGGCCCGCATGGCGACCGACAATGCCCGCCTCTGGAAGGTGTTCGAGGATACCGAGCTCGCTGCAATCGAGCTGATGAAAGGCGTCGGCGCGGAAGACCAGGCGCTGCTGGTGCCCCATCTGGAACGCTTGAGGCTTCGCGATCGCTACGGCGAGCACACGGGTTTCCTGCGTGGACTCACCGGTGTCATCTCCGGTCCGGCCGCCAAAGCCTGGCGCAAGGCGCTGGCTGAGGTCCTCCCCTCAGAACCCTTGAAGCTCGGCGCGCTCGACCTCCTGCAATCACTCGCCCTCCACCAGGGCGATATCGACGATTTCCTGGTACTCGAGCGCCAGAAGCCGGACAATCGCCGCGACACGCTGTCTGTCGCCGACATGCTGCACCAGGCTGGCCGTTACGAGGATGCGCTCGAATGGGTGCGGGAGCGCCCCCGCGGTGTGCGGCTGATCCCGGTCAATGGCGTCCTCGCGTCTGTCGGACCCGACTACGGCGCGCACGAGCGTCGCCTGCTCGAAGCGGAGATCCTGGAGCGGCTGAAGCGCCGGGAGGACGCCCAGGAACTGCGCTGGCGGGAGTTCGGCGAAACACTCGATCCGGCGGTGCTGAAGCTCTACCTCTCGAAGCTCGACGATTTCGCCGAATTCGACGAGCTCGACCGGGCGCTGGCACTGGCGAAGGAGCATGAAGACATCTACCTCGCGCTTGATTTCTTCCTCGCCTGGCCGCGCCTCGATCTGGCGGCAGCCCATGTACTTCGCAACCGACATGACTGGGAGGGCCGCCACTATGACGACCTCGCCCCGGCCGCCGAAGCGCTGTCCGCCAAGGAGCCGTTGGCTGCCGTCGTGCTCTACCGTGTGCTGGTCGAAGATATCCTGCGCCGGGGCATCGGCATGGCATATCCCCATGCGGGGCGCTATGTCGGCGAACTCGCACGCCTGATGCCGAACCTGCCCGAAGGCCACGGCCTCTCGACGCATGCCGCCTTCCTGGCGGAGCTGCGGCGCAATCATTCGAAGAAATACGGTTTCTGGAGTTCGGTGCCGGGCGGACTGTCGGGTGCCTGACATGCTTCAGGTCTGCAGCTCGGCGGCCGCTGCCGCATAGGCTCGCGTGATGGCCAGCAAGTCTTCGAAGCGAACGTTCAAATCGACGGTCGCCACGGCCAGTCCATTCAGCCCGATGGCCGAATTGGCGCGGCGATTGAGCCGGGCGAGCAGGGTCAGGTCCAGAAGCGGCTCCATATCCGGATCAATGCGGAGCAGGATCACCCGCTGCCCCTGAAAGGCGAAGGTCGATATACCCCAGATCGAAGTCCATGGAATTGTTCGGTCGGAAAGCCTCCGGTCCCGAAAGCCTTCCGGCGAGATGAACAGCACATCACCGCGAAGGGTGAAAACCCGGGAAAGCAGAATCAACGCACAAGGGCCGAAGAAGGCGAGCGTCAAATAGGCGACATAGGCGCGCCAGTCCTGCAGCGGATCGAGATTGACGGCTCCGAAGATGCCGCCCGCGACGAAGACGGCCGCGGCCAGCAGAAGCAAACTCGTCTTCCCCGGCGATTGCCGGTAACTGCGGGTCACTGTGGTATCGATCCGGGCCATGGTGCTCGTCGTCTTTCTAGAGGCTCGCCGTCGCGTGATCCGTCAACGTTCCCAGTAAGGCACCGGCCCATACAACTCCGCCAGATAGTCGATGAACAACCGCACCTTGGCCGGCAGGAACTGGCGGCTCGGATAGACGGCGGACAGCGCCACGTTGCGCGAGCTTTCAAACTGCGGCAGCACCTGTACCAGTTTGCCGCTCTTCAATTCCGCCCCGACATCCCAGGTGGAGCGCAGCGCGATGCCGAGACCTGCGATCACGGCCTCGCGGATCACCTCGCTGGAATTGGTGATCAGCATGCCCTCCGGTCGCAGCGTGACCGGCCCGCTCGGACCCTCCAGCCGCCAGGACTCATGGTTATGCGCCGGCAGGCAGCGGTGCTTCTTCAGGTCATCGAGTGTGGCAGGCGTTCCGTGTTCGGCAAGATAGTCAGGCGATGCGCAGAGTACGCGGCGCACCGGGGCGAGCCTGCGTGCGACCAGCGAGGAATCGTTGAGTTCGGCAATGCGGATCGCGAGATCGAAGCCGCCACCGACGATGTCGGTGAATTCGTCCGACAGGACCAGATGGATCGCGAGATCCGGATGCGCTTCCATGAAAGGTTTCAAGTGAGGTGCCACGTGCATGCGGCCGAAGGAGGTCGATGCGGAGATCTTCAGCGTGCCGTTGACCTCCGACGAGCGGCCTGAGGCAAAGGCTTCCGCCTCTTCCAGTCCGCCGAGCACCGTCAGCACCCGCTCGTGAAATCCCTGGCCCGCCTCCGTCAGCGAAATCTGCCGCGTGGTGCGCTGCAAAAGCCGCGTACCGAGTTTGTCTTCGAGCCGCTTGATGCGTTTGGAGACGACTGCGGGCGACAGGCCGAGATCACGCGCTGCCGTCGACATGCTGCCGGCAGCGATGACGCGGACGAAGACTTCGAGGTCACCGAGGTTAGTCATGAGTAATTGTTACTTTTTCCGATTTGGTCATAAGTGCATAGCATTTGCCCAGCGAAAGTCCTAGTGGTAAGAAAAATAGACCAGTTGAGTGCTGGGCGTCCTGCAGCTAGGATTGGAGGACATGGGGAGGAAACCGTCATGAGCGAGGCCATCGCCTTTCTGCCGCCAAGAGCAGCGGTCCTGTCGCGCCGCGCCGAGATCCTGGCCGACCTCAAGGAACTCGTCCCGCCAGGTCGCCTTGTCGATGAGCGAAATGCGCTTGTGCCATTCGAGACTGATGGTTTCATCGCCTATCGTCGTCGCCCGCTTGCCGTCGTCCTGCCCGAGACGACCGCGCAGGTCGCGGCCGTCATGAAATACTGTCATCGCTACGGCATCCCGGTCGTCCCGCGTGGTGCGGGCACCTCGCTGTCCGGGGGCGCTATCCCGCAGGAAGATGCCGTCGTGCTCGGCCTTTCGGCCATGACCGGCATCATCGATGTGGACTACGCCAATCGCTGCGCGACGGTTCAGGCCGGTGTCACGAACCTCGCCATATCCGAGGCCGTCGGCGCTGATGGCTATTTCTATGCCCCCGATCCGAGCTCGCAGCTTGCCTGCACCATCGGCGGCAACATCGCGATGAATTCCGGCGGTGCCCACTGTCTGAAATACGGTGTGACCACCAACAACCTCCTTGGCGTGAAAATGGTGTTGGTCGATGGCACGATCGTCGATCTCGGCGGCAAGCATCTCGATGCCGAAGGCTACGACCTGCTCGGACTCGTCTGTGGCTCGGAGGGACAGCTCGGCATAGTGACGGAAGCCACCGTCCGCCTGCTCGCCAAGCCGGAAGGCGCGCGCCCCGTGCTCTTCGGCTTTGACAGCGCCGAAGCTGCCGGCTCGTGCGTGGCCGATGTCATCGGCGCCGGCATCATCCCCGTCGCCATCGAATTCATGGACAAACCGGCGATCGAGATCTGCGAGGCCTTCGCCAAGGCCGGTTATCCGCTCGATGTGGAAGCGCTGCTGATCGTCGAGGTCGAGGGCTCCGAGGCCGAGATGGACGCCATGCTCGCCTCGATCGTCGAGATCGCCAAGCGCCATGGTGTGAAGACCGTGCGCGAAAGCCAGACGGCGACCGAAGCCGCCCTCATCTGGAAGGGGCGCAAGTCTGCCTTCGGCGCCACCGGTCGCATCGCCGATTACATTTGCATGGATGGGACCGTGCCGCTTAGTCAACTGGCTTACGTGCTGCGCAAGACCTCCGAGATCATCGACCGCTATGGCCTGCGCGTCGCCAACGTCTTCCATGCCGGCGATGGCAACATGCACCCGCTGATCCTTTACAACATCAACGACCCTGAAGACGCCGCGAAGGCGGAAGCCGCCGGTATGGAGATCCTCAAGCTCTGCGTCGATGCGGGCGGTTGCCTCACCGGCGAACATGGGGTCGGCATCGAAAAGCGCGACCTGATGCTGCATCAGTTCACGCAGGTCGATCTCAATCAACAGATGGCGGTGCGCTCGGCCTTCGATGCCGACTGGATCCTCAATCCGTCCAAGGTCTTTCCGCTTGAGGGCAGGGGATGATGGCAAGCGTGCTGACCCCGGCCACCGAAGTTGAAGCGGCTGATCTCATCCGCGACCATGCCATGCGGAAGACCCCGCTGCACATCCGCGGCGGCGGCACCCGAACGGGCTTCGGTAACCCGGTTGCCGCAGACGTAACCCTGTCCTCCAGGGGTCTCACAGGCATCACGGAATACAACCCTGCCGAGATGGTGATCACCGCGCGTGCCGGCACGTCCGTCGCTGAAATCGAGGCAGCGCTCGCGGTAAACGGTCAGGCCATGGCCTTCGAGCCTCTCGATCACCGTGGTGTCATGGGCACTTCAGGCACGCCCACCATCGGCGGCCTCTTTGCCGTCAACAGTTCAGGTCCCCGTCGTTTCACCGCAGGCGCGGCCCGTGACCACCTGCTCGGTGTGCGCTTCGTCAATGGCGCGGGCGAGGTGGTGAAGGCCGGCGGCAAGGTGATGAAGAACGTCACCGGCCTCGATCTGGTCAAGCTGCTCGCCGGTTCCCACGGTACGCTCGGCTTTATTACGGAAGTGACCTTCAAGGTCCTGCCGGTGCCGAAGACGGCAACCACGATCGTTGTCTCGGGACTGGAAGACGAGCAGGCGATGAAGGTGCTCGCCGCCGCCATGTCGCTTTCCGTCGAAGTGTCCGGTGCTGCCCACCTGCCGGAAAGCGTGCGTAGTCGTTTCATCGACGGCAAACTCCCCGAGGGCGCTGCGACCGTAATGCGCCTTGAGGGCCTCGAAGCCTCTGTCATGGTCCGGGCGGAAAAGCTGATCACGGCTCTCACGGGTCTGGGACCGGTCAGCCGCCTCGACGCTGAGACCTCGAAAATCCTCTGGCGCGAAATCCGGGACGTCCTGCCCTATGCCGACGGCACGGCACGCCCGCTGTGGCGCCTGTCCATGGCACCGTCGGAAGCCTGGAAGCTCGTCGCTGGCCTCCGTCTGCGCGCGGGTATCGATGCCTATTATGACTGGCAGGGTGGCCTCGTCTGGATGCGGATGGAGGCTGATCCTGAGGCCGAAGTTTTGCGCCATGGCATTCGCACCCTCGGCGGTGGTCACGCCACGCTTGTCAGGGCCGCCCCGCAGATCCGCTCCGAAGTCCCAGCCTTCGAGCCTCAAGCATCCGCCGTCGCTTTGCTTTCCGCCCGAGTCAGAGCAAAACTTGACCCACACGGGATCTTCAATCCCGGTCTGATGACGTGAAGGAGTTTTGTCATGACTGATCCGCAATACCAGCCGCCTGCCACCTCCGGAGGCGAGGGCTGGTTTTCCCCTGGCCGTATGAATGTCCAGGTGGTGTATGTTCTCTATCTCGTCAGCTTCGTTGTCGGCCTGACCGGCATCGTCGGGCTGATCATGGCCTATGTGAACCGCGGCAAGAGCGCGGCCTGGATCGATACGCATTACACCTATGCCATCCGCACCTTCTGGATCGGTCTACTCTATGCGCTGATCGCTTCCTTTCTAATGCTTGTGGCTATCGGCGTCGTCCTGATCTTCGGCGTCGCCATCTGGATCGTCGTCCGCTGCGTCATCGGCCTGCAGAAGGCCTCTGCCGGTGAGCCGATCGCCCGCCCCACCAGCTGGTGGATCTGAATTGAAATCATGGGAGCGGCCATGCCGGCCGCTCCAGTGGGAGGAAACGCGTGCAGACCAATTTCACCGCCGAACAGCTCGCCGATCCCCATGTCGCGGAAGCCGAGAGCATTCTGCGCAAATGCGTGCATTGCGGCTTCTGCACCGCCACCTGTCCCACCTATGTGACCCTCGGCAACGAGCTCGACAGCCCGCGCGGCCGCATCTACCTGATCAAGGACATGCTGGAAAACGGCCGCCCGGCAGATGACCAGATCGTCACCCATATCGACCGCTGTCTCTCCTGCCTCGCCTGCACGACGACCTGTCCCTCCGGCGTCGACTACATGCATCTGGTCGACCACGCCCGCATCCATATCGAAAAGACCTATCGCCGACCGCTGATGAATCGGCTGACGCGCAACATGCTGGCCATGGTCCTGCCCTATCCCGGCCGTTTCCGGCTGGCCCTGAAGCTTGCGGCGCTGGGGCGCCCCTTTGCCGGCCTTTTCGACCAGGTGAAGGCCCTGAAGCCGATGGCGGCCATGCTCAGGCTCGCCCCCTCCAAGGTCCCGCCAGCCTCTGATTTCGCCAGACCCGCCACCCATGTCGCCGCCGCCGCCCGCCGTGGTCGTGTCGCGATCCTGACTGGCTGCGCCCAGCCCGTCCTCGATCCCGGCATCAATGAAGCGGCTATCTCGCTTCTCACCCGCTTGGGCGTTGAAGTCGTCGTACCCCACGGCGAAGGCTGCTGCGGCGCGCTCGTCCACCATATGGGCCGCGAGGAGCAGGCGCTCGACAGTGCTCGCCGCAATGTCGATGTCTGGACCCGTGCCATCGAAGAGGGCGGCCTCGACGCCATCATCGTCACGACCTCGGGCTGTGGCACGACGATCAAGGATTACGGCCACATGCTGCGCCTCGATCCCGTCTATGCTGAGAAGGCCGCGCGCGTTTCGGCTCTCGCCAAGGATGTCACCGAATATCTCGCCACCCTCGACTTGCCGATCTCCGAGAGCAAGGGGCTGACCATCGCCTATCATTCCGCCTGCTCCCTGCAGCACGGCCAGAAGGTGACCATGGCGCCGAAACTGCTCTTGAAGTCAGCCGGCTTTACCGTCAAGGACCCGCCGGAGGGGCACCTGTGCTGCGGCTCGGCCGGGACCTACAACATCATGCAGCCGGAGATTTCTGCGAGGCTTCGGGACCGCAAGGTGAAGAATATCGAGAAGACCAAGCCGGATCTCATCGCCGCCGGCAATATCGGCTGCATGACCCAGATCGGCTCGGCCACCGGGATCCCGGTCGTGCATACGGTGGAGCTTCTCGACTGGGCTTATGGTGGTTCGCGACCGAAGGGGCTCGATCGCGCCGTCCAGGTCTGAGCGAATTGTTAAGCGATTCCTGCAATAACTGTCCTGGGATGGGGCATCCCGGGAGGCCATCATGGCGAAGAAGATTCTATCCGCTGCAGTGTTGTTCCTCGGTCCCTGCGTGGCACCGGCAGAAGCGATCGAGCGCATCTATTGTGCAAGCTCCGATCCGGTTGTCGACATGTCGCTCGAAAGCGGGTTCAGCAGCAAGGATCAGGAAAAGCTGGTGCACTTTCGCGGCATGGCGGGCGTCAAGGACAAGGCCACTCCTGCGGGCTTCAAGCGTTTCCAGATCAATTCCGAGATGCTGCGGCAATACTGGATCGATGAGCGCGATCTCCGCTTCAGCATCCAGGCATTCGCACCTGCGGATGCTCCGCTCTACCGCGTGACCATGTCGATGCGCACCAACCGAAGCTCCGACACGGCCATGCAGTTCAAGGGCCGCTATGAGCTGAAGGTCGAGAACCTGAAGATGGGAAGCATCGTCGGCGCCGATACCATCCTCGACCACGAAGGTGCGATTTTCTGCGACGTGAAGCGCTGAAGCTCAGAACCGATAGCTCACACCGACATTGACCGCATTCGTCAGAATGTTGGTCTTCAGCGACGCGCCAGAATCGATGTCCACGTCGACCCAGGAGTAGTTGCCCTTGTACTCGACAAAGGCCGACCAGTTCTCGTCGAACTCGTAGGCAACACCTGCCTGTGCCTGAACGGTCGCCCCACCCAGCTGATACTCGAAGGTCCGGCCCGAGCCGCGGGTCACCTCGACATGCGGCACGTTGATGCCGGCGCCCGCGCCGACATAGGGCACGAACTTGGTGCCGGTGATCGGCATGCGGTAGAGCGCGTTCAGCGTCAGAAGATTAAGGCCGTCGGAGAATTCGAAATGCGACCAGCCAGAAGAGGCAAGGGTCTCGCTGTCGGCATAGACCTTGGCATGGGTGAAATCGACGGTGAGCCCAAGATTGGGCTTGCCGAGATCGGTCATCCACCAGGTGCCGCGCACGCCATAATAGGGGGGCGTCTGGAAGGACTTTCCGTCCCAGCCGGCGCGGATATCCGGCCCGTCGGAAACCTCGATGTCGCTGTGCGGTGCCGTCTGGAAGCCGCCATAGACGGAGACAGCCATATCGGCGGAGGCGGGCACTGCGGCCAAGAGGGTGAGGCACGCACCGGCAAGCACGCGCGCAAGCGAAGAATAGATCATCAAAATGTCCCCAGACGATGCAAGACGGCGTCGAGGCCCCCGAGCCCCGGTGTGAGCGGAGACTGCACCGCTGAGACAACAGCTTCATGACACGAAAACGGCCACGCTTTATCAGCGTGGCCGTTCTTGCATTGCCTGAAAGGGGCTGTGATCAGCCGCCGAAGATCGTCCGCAGGATATCGATCCCCTTGTCGTCGAAGGACACGTCGCCCTGCCGGTTGCCCGGACCGATCACGATTACCTTCGTGCCGATATCGGCGCGCGCATAGAGATGCTCGACATCCTTGTTCATCATGCGGATGCAGCCCGATGACATGTTGAGGCCGATCGTCCAGGGCTGGTTGGTGCCGTGGATGCGGAAGATGGTGTCGCGGCCGCCCTTGTAGAGATACATGGCGCGCGCGCCGAGCGGATTGTCGGGGCCGCCTTCCTGCACGACCGGCAGGATGTGACCCTTGGCGGCTTCACGACGGCGCATCTCTGCCGGCGGGCGCCATTCCGGCCATTCCGCCTTGCGGCCGATCTTGACCACGCCCGACCAGCCGAATCCTTCACGACCGACGCCAACTCCGTAGCGGGTCGCGCGGTTGTTGCCTTCGACATAGTAGAGAAACTTGTTGTTCGTATCGATGATGATCGTGCCCGGCTTTTCGTCAGTGGTCAGGCGCACGACCTTCCGCTTGAACTTCTCCGGCACTTCCTTGCGCTGCTGCGCAACGAGCGTCACGTCACTGGTCGTCTGAATGCGGTTGAGGCTGATGGCGCTGGCGGGCGCCGGCAAAGCGAGTGTAAGCGCGATCATCGCCACAGCCGCCGTCCGGAAAGTCGTATTGAACATAGGCAATCCCCCTGAAGTGCAGGGCCTCAAGCGTAGCTGCTTCGCCCTTCAAAGCAAGAGCTAATCGAGGTTGTGTGATCTGAGAAGTGGCTCAGATCACAATTACCTTTGTCCCGACCTTCACCCGATCGTAGAGATCGGTCACATCCTCGTTGCGCATGCGGATGCAGCCGGAGGAGACGCCGCTGCCGATCGACCACGGCGCGTTCGTTCCGTGAATGCGGTAGAGCGTCGAGCCGAGATACAGCGCGCGCGCACCAAGCGGATTTTCCGGCCCGCCGGGCATGTGCGCGGGCAGGAAGTGGCCCTTGGCCGCCTCGCGCGCGATCATTTCCTGTGGCGGGCGCCAATCCGGCCATTCCCGCTTGTCGGTCACCTTGTGCGTGCCGGCCCATTCGAAGCCCGGCTTGCCAACGCCCACGCCATACCGCTTGGCCATGCCATCTTCCATCACGAGATAGAGGAAGCGTTCGCGCGTATCGATGACGATCGTGCCGGGTTTGTGCTGTGTCTGGTACTCGACCATTTGCGGCAGGAACTTGGGCTCGATCTGGGTCCGGACCGGCTTGTCCGGGCGCATCGCGACCGGCTGGGCCGCAGGCTGCTGCTGCGGGAAGAGCACACGCCGCTGCTGGACGAGGCGACGCTGCTGCACCGGTTGCTGGCGAACCACCTGCTCGCGAAGCACCCGCTGACGTCCGGCCGGGATCGCCTGGCGGACCATCGGCTGGCTTGCGTAGCCGCGCGTCTGCGCAGGCACGCCGCCCAGCTGCAATACCCAGGAGGCCTGCAGGTCAGGGCTGACCATCACCGGCGGGCGGCTCTTGTAGCGGTCGCTGGCGTGGGCGGGCAGGGCAATCGACAGGCTGGCCAGAAGGGCCAGGAACAGGGATCTCTTCGACATCGGACAACTCGCTACATGGGACCGAAGGCGGTTCAACATCACCGCCGTTTCGTGGAGATCGTGCCAGAGCGGAGCCCGCCAATTGGTAAAGACGCATTCATGAAAATGCGATCGAAGCCGTAAACCTTCTGTCAGGGTTAGCGCCTGGTTTGGAAAAATCGTGAACAAATGGTAAACAGCTCGGCGTGTGGGGAGAGAATCGCATGGACATGATCGCAGAGGGTCTGATCCGGGGAGACGATGGTCTCGACCGCTGCTTCTGGCATGGCGGGCTCGAAGACTATCGCCGCTATCACGACGAGGAGTGGGGTCGCCCGGTCACGGACGATGTCAGGCTTTTCGAGAAGATCTGCCTCGAAGGCTTTCAGTCCGGCCTGTCCTGGCTGACGATTCTGAGAAAGCGTGAAAATTTCCGTGCTGCCTTCGCCGGCTTCGATTTCCATCAGGTCGCGCGTTTCGACGACGACGATATAGCCCGGTGCCTTGCCGATGCCAGCATTATCCGCCACCGCGGCAAGATCGTCTCGACGATCAACAACGCCCGCCGTGCGATCGATCTTCAGGCTGAATTCGGATCGCTCTCTCGCTACTTCTGGAGTTACGAACCCGACGCCTCGGAACGCCCGCCGCGCATGGACTACGCGACACTCAGGGCCAATCCGACTTCGCCCACTTCCGTCCGTCTCTCGAAAGACCTGAAGAAACGCGGCTGGACCTTCGTTGGCCCGACCACGGTTTACGCCTTCATGCAGGCCATGGGCCTGGTCAACGACCACATCGAGGGCTGCTGCCGTCGCGCGCCAACGGAAGAACTGCGATCCCGGCTGGTCCGTCCCTGACCCTCAGTCGATGCTGACGGCGAGGATGCGGCTGATCTCGGTGAGGGAACGGCCAGACTGCGCCCGCCACGTGTTGAACGCCGCCTGCACGGCGGCTTTGTCTTTCGCCGATGTCGGCGCTTTCTCGACCACACCCTCTGCGATCAGCCGGTTCACCACGCTTTGCGAGAGGATGAAGCTGTCGATCCCGGCAAAGCGCAGGAAATACTGACCGGTATTGCCACCAAGCCTTGAGCCCCTTTTCTGCAAGAGGTCGAGCAGGCCGACATAGTTCTCGCTCGGCCAGCCGGAAAAGAAGGCGCCCGCCGAGCCATGCTCCCGGGCAATCCCCGAGAGAAACACGGCATTCTCCTGCACCGCGCGGATCTTCGGCCCGTGCCGCACGATGCGCGTATCCGAGACGAGACGGCCAAAATCCTCGTCGTGCAGCATCGCGCAGTGCCCGATGTCGAAGCCGTTAAAGGCCGCCTCGAAACCTGGCCACATCGCCTCCACGACCTTCCAGTTGAAACCGGACTGGAAGATGCATTGGGTCATCAGCGACAAAAAGCGATCGTCCGGCATGGCGGCGATTTCGTCCTGCGATTTCGGATGCTGAAGGCTCTCGAGGACACCGTCTTTGCCCTTACGAGCGACGGCGAGTGCATAGATCTCGTCGAAGGATCGCATGAGGGCCTCAATGCTGCAGGCTGGCGACGAGATCAGGCACATGCCCGAGGTCCGGGATCTCGCGGAAGCGTGGCGCCTCCTCGGGCTTGTCGACATGCTCTAGCACCCAGGTCAGTTCATGCGGAACGAAGACGCCCCAGGCACCAGCCGCGATCGCCGGCACGATGTCGGACTTCAGCGA
>JAIXSF010000044.1 GCA_027484835.1 Rhizobiaceae bacterium
CACCGAAGCACTTCTCTCCTCCGCCCTGCAGCTCTCCCAGGACCTGCGGCTCGCGATCCCCTATGCCGCCCACCCCTATCCCGTCGAGACCGAGCATGAGGATGCCGTCAAGGACCGCTCCGGTTACCGCGCCAGCAGCGATGAGGCGGAGGACGAGGCGGATGAGGAAGCCGGTGACGAGGCCCGCGACGACAGCGGCAACCAAGACGGGCAGCGGGACGAAAACGGGACGGCGGAGACGCTGGGCCCGGACGGGGAGCAACAGGCTCCCGACATGGCCGATCCGGCCTATGATCTCTACCAGCGCATGGCCGGCTGGAACTGATGCCAGCGGCTTAAACGTCATACTTTACAACCATTTAGACAGACACGAAAAAACCCGCCAGTCGCCTGGCGGGTTTCTTCAATTCAGGTGACCGGATGGTTGAGATCCGGTGCGGTGACGATTACTCGCCGCCGCGGTTCTTGAGCGCTGCGCCCAGGATGTCGCCGAGCGATGCGCCCGAGTCGGACGAACCGAACTGTGCAACGGCTTCCTTCTCTTCAGCGATCTCGAGAGCCTTGATCGAAAGCATGACCTTGCGGTCCTTCTTCGAGAAGTTGGTGACGCGGGCGTCAACAACCTGGCCAACCGAGAAGCGCTCAGGACGCTGCTCGTCACGGTCACGCGAGAGGTCGGCGCGGCGGATGAAGGAGATGATGTCCTCGTGGTTGACGAGCTTCACCTCGATGCCACCGTCGTTGACGGCAACGACTTCACACGACACGACGGCGTTCTTGCGCAGGTCGCCGGACTGTGCGGCTTCGCCGACAGCGTCCTTGCCGAGCTGCTTGATGCCGAGCGAGATGCGTTCCTTGTCGACGTCCACATCGAGAACGACAGCCTTGACGACGTCGCCCTTGTTGTATTCCTCGATGACCTGTTCGCCCGGACGGTTCCAGTCGAGGTCGGACAGGTGAACCATGCCGTCAACATCGCCTTCGAGGCCAATGAACAGGCCGAATTCGGTCTTGTTCTTGACTTCGCCTTCAACTTCGGTGCCAGCCGGATGGCTGTGCGCGAAGGCCTGCCACGGGTTCTCGAGGGTCTGCTTGAGACCGAGCGAGATACGGCGCTTCGACGGATCGACTTCGAGAACGACGACGTCGACGTCCTGTGTGGTCGAAAGGATCTTGCCGGGATGAACGTTCTTCTTCGTCCAGGACATTTCCGAGATATGGATCAGGCCTTCGATGCCCGGCTCCAGCTCGACGAATGCACCGTAGTCGGTGATGTTCGTGACGGTACCGGAGATCTTCTTGCCAACCGGGTACTTGGCAGCGATGCCATCCCACGGATCCGACTCGAGCTGCTTCATGCCGAGCGAGATGCGGTGGGTTTCCTGGTTGATACGGATGATCTGAACCTTGACCGACTGGCCGATCGACAGGATTTCCGAAGGATGGTTGACGCGGCGCCATGCCATGTCGGTGACGTGCAGCAGGCCGTCGATGCCGCCGAGGTCAACGAACGCACCGTAATCGGTGATGTTCTTGACGACGCCGTCAACAACCTGGCCTTCTTCGAGGTTCTGAACGATTTCAGAACGCTGCTCGGCGCGGCTTTCTTCGAGAACCGTACGACGCGATACAACGATGTTGCCGCGACGCTTGTCCATCTTGAGGATTTCGAAGGGCTGCGGGTTGTGCATCAGCGGGGTGACGTCGCGGATCGGACGGATGTCGACCTGCGAACGCGGAAGGAAGGCAACGGCGCCGTCGAGGTCAACCGTGAAGCCGCCCTTGACCTGGTTGAAGATAACGCCTTCAACGCGCTCGCCAGCTTCGAACTTGGCTTCGAGCTTGATCCAGCTTTCTTCGCGACGAGCCTTCTCGCGCGACAGAACAGCTTCGCCGAGAGCGTTTTCGATGCGCTCGACGTAAACTTCAACTTCGTCGCCGACCTTGAGCGTGCCGTCCTTGGCGCGTGCACCGAATTCCTTCAGCGCGATGCGGCCTTCGACCTTGAGGCCGACGTCAACGATAGCGACGTCCTTTTCGATGGCAGTGATGATGCCCTTGGCAACATAGCCTTCGGCCAGATCGGTCTTTGCAAAGGATTCCTCGAGGAGGGCAGCAAAGTCCTCGCGCGACGGGGTAGAAACAGACATGAAATCTCCTAGTCGCATCCCACTGGATGCGTGAGCGCCGGGGGTTGGTGTTGATCTTGGCCGGCATCCGATCCGCTCTCATTTGAAGAGCAATCCGGCGCGGGGACTGGGTGTCGGCCTGAAGGCTCCGGCTTGGCCGGATCCTGGTCACTTCATTTCGTCAGGGCAGCGTCGATGAGTGTCTTCGCCGCCAAGAATGCGGCCTCTATACTCATTTCGGAAGTATCTAGCAAGTGCGCGTCATCAGCCGGTTTCAAAGGGCTGTCGGCGCGGCCCATGTCGCGCTCGTCCCGGATCTTCACATCGGCGAAAATCGCATCGAAATCGGCCTCAAGCCCCTTGGCGATGATCTCGTCATAGCGACGGCGCGCGCGCACCTCCGGAGAAGCCGTCACATAGAGCTTCACCGCGGCCTCCGGGCACACGACGGTGCCGATGTCGCGCCCGTCGAGCACGGTGCCGGGCAGGCGGGTGGAGAAAGAGCGCTGTGCCTCGACCAGAGCGCGGCGAACCGCCGGCATGACTGCGATCTTGGAAGCCGCCTCGCCGATGTGATGGGCTGAGAGAACGTCCCGATCCAGTCCGCCGAGATCGAGATTGAGCGCCACGCCTTCTGCGACCGCCTCGTCGGTGAGCGGCAGGCCGGCGTCCAGCAGGGCCTTGGCCGTCGCCCGATAGGTCAGGCCCGTATCCAGATGGTGGAAGCCGTAAGCCTCCGCGATCCGGCGCGAGAGGGTTCCCTTGCCGGCCGCGGCCGGTCCGTCGATGGCAATGATCATCCGACCCTCTGTCTCTCCTGGTTCCTTCGCCCGTCTGATACAAACCTTGCGCCCGCTTGCCAAGCGATGCATGCGATCCCAAGGTTGCAGAAACCGGAGCGAAGTTTGCCTTTGACAGGACGAACGCCAGCGATTAAGGGGACCGACTACAGTTTGGCCGGCCTCGTGCCGGGCGCTAGGCGCATGCCCTTATTCTTCACGACTTCATGAGGCTTTGACAGTGGC
>JAIXSF010000181.1 GCA_027484835.1 Rhizobiaceae bacterium
CTGGACCATCCGCACCATCGTCTATGCCAAGGCTGGCAAGGGCAAGCCGCTGGGCGAAAAGGTCGCTGCCCGCACGGTGGCCGCCGGCGGTCTTGTGCTAGAAGTCAGCGAAAAGGTCATGTCCTCGATCACGCGGCGGGAAAACCCGCAAATGGTCGCTGCCGTTTTCGAACAGCGCTGGACGGCCCTCAAGGACGTCCAGCCGAAGGGTTCGGAAACCTGGATCGCGCTCGACCGCGTCCGCGATCCCGGCAATCTCGGAACGATCATCCGCACCGCCGATGCCACCGGCGCGTCCGGCGTCATCCTGGTCGGTGACTGCACCGACCCATTTTCGACGGAAACCGTACGGGCCACCATGGGCTCGATGTTTGCCCTGCCGCTGGTGAAAACCACGCCTGCCGATTTCCTCAAGTGGAAGAAGTCGGTAGATGCGCGTCTGGTCGCCACCCATCTGGCCGGCGCCGTCGACTATCGGACCATCGACTACAAGTCGAAGCCGGTCATCCTCATGATGGGCAATGAGCAGTCGGGTCTGCCGGATGAGCTCGCGCAGGCCGCAGACAAGCTCGCCCGCATTCCACAGGTCGGAATGGCTGACAGCCTGAACCTGGCAGTCGCCACGGGCGTCATGCTGTTCGAGGTTCGCCGCCACCTTCTTACGCTCGACGGAGCCAAGTGACGATGCTTGCAGCCTTCAACCGACCGCTGCCGGTCCTCGCCTTCATCGCAGTCGCGCTGATCCTCGACCAGGCCATCAAATATGCCGTGGAAGTCACCCTGCCGATGCATGAGCTGATCCCGGTCTTGCCATTTTGGGCGCTGTACCGAACGCATAATCTGGGCGTCGCCTTTTCCATGCTGTCGCATCTCGACAGCTGGTTCATCGTCGGCCTCCGCCTCGTCATCGTCGCCTTCGTGTTGTGGCTTTGGCGCAAGACCGGCCCGGAACAGCATTTCGCCCACCTGGGCTTCGCGATGATCATCGCTGGCGCCCTTGGCAACATCATCGACCGGCTGACCTATGGCTATGTCGTCGATTACATCCTGTTCTACACGGACACCTGGTCGTTTGCGGTCTTCAATCTGGCGGACAGTTTCATCACGATCGGCGCCATCTGCATCGTGGTCGACGAGATCATCCAGCACCGTAAGCCGAAGCCACCCGAGGCGTGACGGGCGGGGCAAGTGTCCGAAGTTTTGTCACTTTCCTGTAGCAGTGTCGTGTTTAAAGGCCCGTGACTTCAACGCTGGATAGATCCCATGAGCGTGGAACTGATCGAACGAGACCTTCACCTGGAAAGCCCGGCCGTCGCACCGGTTGTTCGCGCACCGTCGCGCGATCTGCTGGGCCGGATCGGCAATCTGGAAACCCGGATTGCCCGCAGCGAACGCGAGATCGATGCCGCTCAGGCAGTGCGCTACCGCGTTTTCGTCGAGGAAATGAAGGCGCAGGTGTCCGCCGATGACGCCCGTCGCGGCCGCGAGGTCGACAGCTGGGATAATCTCTGCGACCACCTCCTCGTTCTCGATCGTTCGATCGATGGCGATGCTGAGGACCAGATCGTCGGCACCTACCGTATTCTGCGACACGAAGTGGCCATGGCCCATGGCGGCTTTTATTCCGGGTCCGAATTCCGTGTCGGTGATCTCGTCGCCCGCCACAAGGACAAGCGCTTCATGGAGCTCGGCCGCTCCTGCGTGCTGCCACAATACCGGACCAAGCGCACCGTCGAACTTCTGTGGCAGGGCTGCTGGGCCTATGCGCTTCAGCATCGGATCGACGCGATGTTTGGCTGCGGCTCGTTTCCCGGCACCCAGCCCGAGGAGCACGCCTTGGCGCTCTCCTTCCTGCACCAGAATGCGGTCGCCCGCGGAGAATGGGCTGTCGACGCGCTACCGCATCTCTATCGCGAGATGGACCTGATGCCGTCAGAAGCCGTCAATGCCCGCCGTGCACTCTTTGCGATGCCGCCCCTGATCAAGGGTTACCTGCGCCTTGGCGCCATGGTCGGCAATGGCGCGGTGGTCGACCAGGCCTTCAACACGACGGACGTGCTGATTATCCTCCCGATCTCGAGCATCTCCGGTCGTTACGTGAACTACTACGGTGCCGACGCCGGTCGGTTCGCCAGCGCCAGCTGATCTCTTCTCCCATCGGGGAGATGGCGCAGCGCCCCATCAGGGGCGGCGAAGCCGACCAGAGAAGTCCTTGGAGCTTGTCGATCATCGCGAAACGGGGCAGCCGGATGATTGCAGCCGGCTGACACTGCGCGGACAATCCTCCGACACCTCAAACCTTGCCACCCGTACTGGCATTTCCGGCACCATTGGCAGATCTGCGAGTTCCCGAAGGCTCATCTCGCGCAAGGCCGGGTGCCCCAAAGGATCGTGCCGCCAGTCTTGCATTACTACTGTCGCGGGTTCGCGTCGCCTCCAGAGAAACTTGAACATGGCTTCGCCTCGATACGCTGGGAGGAAGGCGCAAGGCCTCCTAGAGGCTTCAACATCAGCCTTTGACATGCGAAATTCAATTGAGTTTTGTCCGCAAGCACTTTAGCTTTTCTATATGAGAAATCTCAATCAGGTGCATCTGAACGGTCTGCGTGCCGTCGAAGCGGTTGGCCGTCTTGGTTCGCTGCAGGCTGCAGCGGACGAGCTTGGCGTGTCGATCGGCGCCGTCAGCCAGCAGGTCATCAAGACCGAGCAGCAGCTCGGCAGACCGCTCTTCGAACGCACCAGCCGCGGCATGCTGCCGGTCGAGACCGCGGTGGATGTGCTGGCGCGTCTGTCGGATGGCTTTCGTCACCTGTCGGGCGCCGTGGATCTCGCGAAACGCAGCGATGACAGCGTACTCACCATATCGGTCGCCCCTGTGTTTGCAGCGCGTTGGCTCGTTCATCGGATCCCGGCCTTTTCGGAACGCTTTCCCGAGATCGGCCTGCGCATCGATGCCAATGATCGCCTGACCGATGCCAGCCAGACGGATGTCGATCTGAGAATCCGGGTTGGACGCGGTCACTGGCCGGGCTTCAAGGCCGAGCTCATCCTCGAACAGCGCGTGGCACCGCTCTGCACGCCGGCGATGGCCGCAGCGCTTGAAAAGCCCGCAGACATCCTCGACCTGCCCAAGGTCATAGACGGCCGTGCGATGTTCACCTGGGATGTCTGGCTTTCCGCCGTGGGTCTCGAGGGGGCGGAGATCAAGGCCCGCCACAGCTTCAGCGAAGCCTCGCTCTGCCTCGATGCGACGATTGCGGGGCAGGGTGTGATGCTCGCCTGGCAGACCATCGCCTCACATCAGTTGCAGCACGGCCAGCTCGTTGCGCCCTTCGGTCCGGCGGTGAAGACCGGCTTCGGCCACTACTTCGTCACAGCCGAGAATGCGCGGCGTTCCGACAAGGTGGAAAAGTTCAAGCGCTGGCTGAAGCGCGAAATCGAGGACGATATGGAGCGGCTTGCAAAGGCCGCCCCTGTTTTCGCTTGAAGGGCATGCAGGGCTTGATCAGACCGCCGCGTTATAGGCCGCGATCGCTGCCATATTGACGATGTCGCTGTCCTTGGCGCCCATCTGGGCGATCTGGACGGACTTGTCGAGACCAATCAACAGCGGACCCATCACCGTGAGACCGCCCAGTTCCTGCAGCATCTTGGTCGAGATCGCTGCCGAATGGATTGCCGGCATGACCAGCACATTGGCTGTGCCCGACAGGCGGCAGAACGGATACTGCTCCATGCGGTGCTGGTTAAGCGCGATATCCGCTCCCATCTCGCCGTCATATTCGAAGGAGACGCCGCGCCGGTCGAGGACCTTCACTGCTTCGCGAACCCGCTCGGAGCGCTCTCCCGTCGGATGTCCGAAGGTGGAATAGGCAAGCAGCGCGACGCGCGGCTCAAGCCCGAGGCGATGGGCAACGCCGGCTGCCTCTTCGGCGATGTCAGCCAGCTCCTCTGCCGTCGGCATGTCATGCACGGCGGTATCCGCAACGACTATCGTGCGCCCGCGGGCGAGCGCCAGCGACACCCCGATCACCCGGTGACCGGGTGCCGTGTCGATGCAGCGGCGCACGTCTTCGAGTGCGGTTGAATAATTGCGCGTGGTGCCAGTCACCATGGCATCGGCATCGCCCAGCGCCACCATGCAGGCGGCAAAGTGGTTGCGGTCCGTATTGATCAACCGTTGCGCATCGCGATGCAGGTAGCCCTTCCGCTGCAGGCGGGCATAGAGATACTCGGTATAGGCATCGACGCGCGTCGACATGCGGGCATTGACCACCTCGATGCCCGGACGATCGAGATCGATCCCGGCGCGCTCGGCCGTCGCCTTGAGCGGCTCGTCGCGGCCAAGCAGGATGGCGGTTCCCAGTCCCTGGTTGACGAAGGAGATGGCCGCACGCATCACCTGCTCCTCTTCGCCTTCGGCAAAGACGACCCGTTTGGGGTGGCTGCGCACGTGCTCATAGATGCGCTGCGTGGCAGCCGCGATCGGGTCGCGGCGGGCCGAGAGCTCATGCGCATAGGCGCCGAGATCCTCGATTTCCTTGCGCGCCACGCCGCTTTCCATCGCAGCCTTCGCGACGGCAACCGGGATCGCAGAGATCAGGCGCGGGTCGAAGGGCACGGGAATGATGTATTGCGGCCCGAAGCGCGGACGTTCGCCCTGGTAGGCCGCGGCCACATCGTCAGGCACGTCCTCGCGCGCCAGGCTTGCCAGCGCCCTGACGGCGGCGATCTTCATCGCGTCATTGATCTGGCTGGCACGCACATCGAGCGCGCCCCGGAAGATGTAAGGGAAGCCCAGAACATTGTTCACCTGGTTCGGGTAGTCTGAGCGTCCGGTGGCCATGATCGCGTCCGAGCGGATTTCGGCGACCTCTTCCGGGGTGATTTCCGGATCCGGATTGGCCATCGCAAAGATGATCGGATTGTCTGCCATCGAGGCGATCATGTCCGAGGACAAGGCGCCCTTCTGCGAAAGCCCGAACACCACGTCGGCGCCAACCATGGCTTCCTTCAGGGTACGGCGGTCGGTCTTCACCGCATGCGCCGACTTCCACTGGTTCATGCCCTCAGTGCGGCCCTGGAAGATCACGCCCTTGGTATCGCAGAGAATGATGTTCTCGCCATTGAAGCCCATGGCCTTGATGAGTTCGATACAGGCGATCGCTGCGGCCCCCGCACCGTTGCAGAC
>JAIXSF010000410.1 GCA_027484835.1 Rhizobiaceae bacterium
CGTCGCCCAGATGGCGGAATTGGTAGACGCGCCAGCTTCAGGTGCTGGTACTCGAAAGGGTGTGGAGGTTCGAGTCCTCTTCTGGGCACCAAATTCCGATTTGAGATCAGCAGTTTATGTTGATCTCAATGATCAAAAAGAAGCCCGGCTTGCCGGGCTTTTTTCTTGCCTGCAGTCAGGCTTCGGACACGGTTGCACAGCCCGTTTTGACTGCCTTTCACACCCCATGTGACATGCCGCAAATCTCCGCAAAGGACAGACCATGGACGAGACCGTCGCGATCGAAAGCCGCAGTGATTTTGCCCTCTGGGCAATCGAACGGGCCAAGGAGATCGTCGCCCAGGAAGGCACTGCGCTGGCACTTGCTGCGCGCGACATGAACGAGGAGGGCCTGCGTGAAGCGGGCCAGCTTCTGGGTGCCGCGATCAGCGAAGCCCTGCTCGAGGTCTTCGACGGCCTGCTCGGTCAGGACGATCACTAAGACACGATAGAAGCGCGAAAGGGGCGCCTGCTGACGCCCCCGTAAGTGATGCCGGTGGTCTTTGTTCGCTTCAGCGCAGAATACGCGGATTGGCGAGACCGCTCGTCGTGCTCGAACCGCCAGCGGTCAAAGGTTCGATCTTCCAGTTTGCCGAGTTCATGATGATGGTGTTGACCACCAGCGTGATGGTGTTGGTCTGATTCGTCGTCGAATTGTAGGTTACATCCCGATTGGGCAGATGAATGATGCCCTTCAGGATCTCGCCCTTGCTGCCGTTGAAGATGTATTGCTGCGGATAGCGATTGTTGGCGGCATCGCTGGTCTTCTCGAACATCAGAATGTCCTTGTAGGGTCCGGATGTCGGCGCGGTGGCCGTGAAGGTCAGGCCGCCATTGGCGCGGATCTCGCTGTTGACGTCGGGGAAGTAGAAGGTAACCCCTTCAGCCTTCACCGTTGCGCCCGAGTTGATGATCATGCGCCCCGAGATGATGTGCAGGCCCGGCTTGAAAGTGATCGTCGGTGAACCGTTGAAGGTCGTGCCGCAATGCTTGCCCGGTTGCAGCGTGATGTTCTGGCCGTCCATGGTGCCGGAGGTCGTGCAGCTCGCAGGGACCGAAGGTTCCGGCATCTTGCCGGCATAGGGATCGGCTTCGGCGGCGCATTTGGTCTGCAGGTTGGTAAGCGTTCCACCATTCTTGATGTAGTTCGTGCCCTTGACGCAGAACTTGGCCGTGTCGATCGTCGCGCCCGAATTCATGATGAAGGCCGGGTTGCTGGTCGAGTGCACATGCACTTCGCACTTGGTCGATTTGACGTTGGCGCCGGAATTGATCAGCACCGCCTGGTTCACATTGCCGAGCGCATAGATACAGCCATTGCCGCCGGCAGGTGCTTCCGCGCCTGCCATAACGGTGGTGGTGACGCCGAGCGTGAGGGTCGACAGACCCACGAGGCCAAGGAAACGATTGTCCACCTGCTGTTCATAGCCGCCCGTGATCGAGCCGTCGGTGTTGACGGTGAGGACGAAGCCCGCCTTTTCATTGAGTTTATCCTCATCGAGATCGAGGCCGAGGAAGTTTCGCGCCTCGAGCTCCTGCGCGCTCTTGCTGTTCTTGCGCGCGGCGGCCAGCATGGCAGCGTCAAGCTGCGCCTGCATTTCTACGCGAGCATTGTAGGCCACGGCGACGTCGATCGCGCCGCCGGCTGAAACGAGCAGGATGGGCGCCAAAAGCGCCGAAACCATGCCAAAATTGCCGGACCGATCCAGCCAACTGGAATGAAGCTCTTTCAGAAACATGCGATATCCCCGTGTTCTTGAAAAACGAGCGGTCCGGGCCCTCGAGTGAGGCCAATCGAACACCGCTTTTACGGCGAGTATCGAGAAGAGTTGCTATTTTGACGTTTGTTCCGCGCTTACAATTTTACGCAAATGGGCGAAAATCCGCTCACTGGGCGCGCGTTTTCGCAGCACTGGATGGTTTTTGATCGTCTACCGGTCAATCGATGACGCGCGGATTGACCCCGGGATACCAGAGGCGGCCCGAGAGCGGCGGCTCGGTGCCCTGGTAGACGATGCCGTTCTTCTCGCAGCGATAGACCGTGTAGGGCAGGCTGTCGCGCAGTTCGTTGCGGCCAAATCGACGGTCCGGCACGACCGTTCTGGTTTCGCAGGTGATGTTCTCGCCGAACTGGTTGGCAGGCTCCTGCGGCTTGACGCCCGGAAGGTCCCTGAAGCTCTCCTGGCCCGCCTTGCTCCAGGTGATGCCCTCTGCTGCGCTCGCCGGGACCGCGACCGCGGCCATGAGGATTGCCAGAAACGCCTGCGCCATTCGGCGGGTGATCTTGGCGAGCGTGCGGATTTCTTGGTGTTGCAGCAGCATGGCGATCATCTCGTGGACAGGAACGAGGTCGATATAAGCGCTTGGGACACCCAGACCAAGCCCGGTCGCATCACGTTTAGGCGACGGGGCGGCGGTAACCGGTTGGCGTGCCGTAAAGCCAGCCGATGCGCTCGATCGCGGCTTCCAGCGTCTCACGCGCAACGCTCATGGTGTTGCCGTTGGCATGGATCATGGTCGTCTCATCTTCCATGATCGCCACATGGCCTTTCCAGAAGACGAGATCGCCGCGTCTCAGAGCCTGCCGCTCGATCGCTCTGCCAAGGCCCGATGCCTGCATGTCGCTGTCGCGGGGTGCGGAATGGCCGGCAAGCCGCATGGCGAGTTGGACGAGGCCCGAGCAATCAATGCCGAAACCGGACTTGCCGCCCCAGAGATAGGGTGTCTCGAGCAAGAGCGCTGCGACTGCCACGTAATCCGGCGCAGGCGGATCGGCGATCGGACGCAGATGACGGGCTACCAGAGCTCCGCCATCCGACAGCATGAGGTAGCGGGTGCCGCGGGTTTCCACCTCGCCGACGACCGTTAGCCGGCTTCCCATCGACAGGGCCATGCGGGTGGGAAAGCGCAGATCGGCCCCGGAATAGACAAAGGTGCGGGGCGCGGTGACGACATGGGTCGGGGCGACAACGGGGCCGAGTGCCTCCTCAGGCAGGTAGCCAACATAGCCGTCATCGAGCGCCTGTACCCAGGCCCAGCCATCCCTGCGCTCGAAGACGCCCACTTCCTCGCCGATCAGCAGTTCGGTGTCGATGCCGATGGAGGCATCGGGTTTCTGGCGCAGCGCGACGACGGGCCGGGTGATCAGCGCTGGTTTGGAGGGGACGAAACGATCAGCCTCGACCTGCCCCTGCAGGGCAATGTCGGCAAGATCCGGGCGGAAGGCGTGGAGGCGCCGGTCGAGCATGAAGAATTCTCCGTCAGCCGAGCGATCGGCCCCTGGCGATGATGTTATCGCCGAATTTCTCGAGGTAGAGCGCACCGCCGACGGTGCGCTTGACGATGACGCTGCGGCGATCGAGATCGTCCCTGATGCGATCCACCAGGCCCATCTCGCCGAGCGTATCGAGCGCGCGCGTGATGACGGGCTTGGTGACATTCAGGGTGGCGGCCAGTCCGCGCACCGTATGCGGCGGGGGCACGAGATAGATCTCGAGCAGCACGGCGAGTTGCCGCATGGTGAGATCGTGACCGTCCCTCTGGACCTGATCCAGGGTTACCCTGTGCCAAAGGCCGAGTGCCTGGGTCGCCGTCATCTCGAGGCCCATGGCCCCTCCCCTTCGTCATCTGCGCGGGGCCCCTGCCCCTCGCCAATATCATTCCGGCAAAGGAACGATCTGGCAAGAGGCGTCACAAGCAGCGTCAGGAGGGGTGGGTCCAATGGTGCTCAGTCAGCACCCGACTGGAGATAGCGGTACAGCGCACGGATGGCCTGGGCTTCGCCGCCCACTGGAGAGTGGGCTCGCTCGGTCTGGGACCAGCCAAAGATATCGAAATGCGCCCAGCGGCGACCGGGCGAAACGAAACGCTTGAGGAAGAGGGCCGCGGTGATCGCGCCTGCCATGCCGCCAGAGGGCGCGTTTGTGATGTCGGCGATCTGGGCCTTCAACATGCGCTCGTAGCCCTTGTGAAGCGGCAAACGCCAGAGCGGATCGTCGACCTCGAGGCTTGCCTCGGCAATGCCATGGGCCAAGTCTTCGTCATCGGTGAAGAAAGGCGGCAGGTCCGGGCCGAGTGCAACACGGGCGGCACCGGTCAGCGTGGCCATGTCGATCAGCAGTTCCGGCTCTTCGGCATCGGCATAGGCCAGCGCATCGGCCAGGATCAGGCGGCCTTCGGCATCGGTGTTGTCGATCTGGACGGTGAGGCCCTTGCGGCTCCTGTAGACGTCGCCGGGGCGGAAGGCATTGCCGGCGATGGCATTCTCGACGGCGGGGATGACGACGTGCAGGTCGACCTTGAGCTTGGCATCCATGATCATCAGGGCAAGGCCGAGAACATTCGCCGCGCCGCCCATATCCTTCTTCATCAGTAGCATCGATGAGGCCGGCTTGATGTCGAGGCCGCCGGTGTCGAAGCTCACGCCCTTGCCGACGAGAGTGACCTTTCGGTGGCCCTTCTTGCCCCAGCGCATCTCGATGAGGCGGGGGGC
>JAIXSF010000092.1 GCA_027484835.1 Rhizobiaceae bacterium
ACCGCCTTGATCGCGTCCTGCCAGGACCAGAGCGACAAGGGATAATAACTCAGTGGCCGGTAGTCGGCATTCAGGACGAGCGCCGGCAGGGCCTGGGGAGAAACTGCAATCGTCAAGGCGTACTCCTGATCGATTCGGCATCTGCCCTTCTATATTAGGTCCGTTGTTACAGCATTGTGAAGCCTGAATCTTTGACCTGCACCGCGACGTCTGCGCGCGCCCTTCAACGGGGCAGAGCGGTGCGGCCGGTGATCCGGGCATAATGCGCCCAGAAGAGCCGCGCCGCGACCGATCGGACCGGTGCCCAGGCTTCCGCAAGCTCCGCCACGACATCCGGCAAGGGCCGTTCTCCGGCCAGAAACACGTCCCCGACAGAGATCCGCAGTGCGACGTCGCCGACCGGAAAAATGTCCGGATGGCCGCCGCAAAACATCAGATAGACTTCGGCGGTCCAGGGACCGACACCCTTTAACCCCGTCAAGGCTGCGATCGCGGTCTCCGCCGGCATGTCCGCCAGTTCGTCGAGCCGGAAGGGACCGCCCAGATCGGCCTTGGCGGCCTCCTCGAGCGCGAGCGCCTTGCCACGCGACAGCCCGAAGGTGCCGATCAGCTCAGGACCAAGTGCCAGATAGTCCTCCGCCAGCGGCCGGTTGCCGAGCACTGCCGTCATCCGCCGCCAGATGGCATCGGCACTGGCGCGCGACACCATCTGCGAGACGATGATCGAGGCAAGCCCCGCAAAGCCGGGCGCCGAGAGCCTGAGCGGCAGCGGCCCGCAGGCGTCGGCAATCGGACAGAGCCGGGGATCGCGTTGAAGCAAAAGGGAAAGTCCCGCAGCGAGATCGGCCTCGCATCGGATCGTCGTCAAACCCGTCCCCTTTTCCTCATTCCACTCTCATGCGAAGGAAAAGCATGACCGAACGTCCTCGTCAAACCGAAGGGCAAAATGCCCCCGTCTTTCGTTTCGCGCCGAGCCCCAATGGCCGGTTGCATCTCGGCCATGCCCTTTCGGCCCTCTTGAACGCCGAAATGGCCGAAAAGATGGGCGGCCGGCTGTTGCTGCGCATCGAGGATATCGACCTGACGCGCTGCACGCCGGAACTGGAAGCCGCCGTGCTCGACGATCTCACCTGGCTCGGCATTCCATTCGAGCGCCCCGTGCGGCGGCAATCCGAGCATTTCCCCCTCTACCGCGAGGCCCTCGACCGGCTGAAGGCCATGGGGCTGGTCTATCCGGCATTTCTCTCCCGCGGCGAGGTGAAGGCGCGCGTCTCGGCCTTTGAGCGGGAGGGCGGTCCCTGGCCACGCGACCCGGATGGAGCCCCACTCTACCCAACGGAGGAACGAGCGCTGTCCGAGAGCGAACGGGCGGAAAGGATGGCAACGGCCGAACGGTATGCCTGGCGGCTGGATATCGACAAGGCGCAGCGTCTCATCGGCGAAAGGCTCTCCTGGCAGGAAACCGGTGACGGGCAGAGGGGTGAGATCGCCGCCGATCCGGGCGCCTGGGGCGATGTCGTGCTCTGGCGTTCGGATGCGCCGTCGAGCTACCACCTCGCGGTAACGGTCGACGATGCCGCGCAAGGGGTCACCCATGTCGTGCGTGGGCTCGACCTCTTCCACGCGACCTCGGTGCATCGCCTGCTGCAAAGATTGCTCGACCTACCGCAGCCCGTCTATCACCACCACCGTCTCATCCTGGGGCCGGACGGCCGCAAGCTGTCGAAAAGCCTTGGCGACACGGCGCTGTCTGCCCTCCGCGCCGAAGGCAGGACGCCCTCAGATATTCGCGCCATGGTCGGGATTTGAAATCCCGCCCTGCGGCATGTCCTTGATCGGCACCACCCGGAACTTCATCAGCGCCGCATTGAATTCCGCGCCGATGATGAAGATCGCGCCGACCATGTAAAGGAAGACCAGCACGATCATGATCGAGGCGAGACCGGCATAGGTCGCGGCATAATTGGCAAACGTGCCGATGTAATAGGCGAAGACCAGCGCACCCACGAGCCAGAGCGCCAGCGTCAAGAGAACGCCGGGCAAGACGTCGATCACTCGCCGGCGACCGGCCGGAAGGCCGAGATGGAAGACCATCAGGCCAACAACGAGGAAGATCACCGTGCCGTAAACCCGCCAGTTGGCAACGATGGCAAGGAAATTCTCGAGAAGGGGAAAGTAGCGCTCCGCAAAGGCGAGCGCCACCGGCACGGCAACGAGCAGCGCGCTGATGGCGGCGAGCACGACGACCGCGCCGAGCACGAAACCGAAGCTCACGAGGCGCGTCACGTACCAGGGGCGGGTTTCCGCTACCCGGTAGGCGCGGTTGAGCGAAACACGCAGCGCCTCAACCCCGTTCGAGGCGAAGTAGGCAGCAGCCAGCACCGAGATCGTCAACAGACCGCCACGCGGGATGGTCAGCACCTGCACGACCTGATCCGACAGCGGTTTGGCGATCGTCTCCGGCCAGGTGTCGAAGATCAGATGCACCGCGGTTTCGGCGAACTGGTCCGCGCCGAGAAAGCTTGCAAGGGCCGTGCCGAAGATCAGGAAGGGAAAGACGGCAAGCAGCGCCGAAAGCGCAACATGGCTCGCCATCGCCCAGCCGTCATCCTCGGAAAAATGCCACAGGGCATCGAAGACCACCTTGGAGAGCATACGCAGGAAAGTCGGCATCCGGTCTCCTTCGGACCTCGGTCTGTACAGGTGCGTGATTGTAAGCTGCTGGCGAATATGGGAAACCGATCGGGGTTTGCAAAGGAAGAACGAGGTTTTCCCGTGAAGAGCATCATTGTCACCGGCTGTTCGTCCGGCATTGGCGCTTATTGTGCCGAGGCCTTGAAGCGCGATGGCTGGCGTGTCTTCGCGACCGTGCGAAAGCCGGAAGACCTCGGCGCACTCGAGGCGAAGGGCATCGAGGCCTTCGTCATGGATTACACCGACACTTCCAGCATCGAGGCGCTAGTATCCACCGTCTTTGAGCGCACCGGCGGACGGCTGGACGCCCTCTTCAACAACGGCGCCTATGGCCAGCCGGGGGCGGTGGAGGATCTGCCAACGGAGGCACTGCGCGCCCAGTTCGAGACCAATCTCTTCGGCTGGCACGACCTGACGCGGCGAGTGATCCCGGCGATGCGGGCGCAAGGCGAAGGCCGCATCGTCCAGTGCTCCTCGATCCTCGGCATCCTGCCCTATCGCTGGCGCGGCGCCTACACGGCGTCGAAATTTGCGCTGGAAGGTCTGTCGCTGACACTGCGCATGGAGCTCGAAGGTTCGGGCGTCCAGGTGAGCCTGATCGAGCCCGGCCCGATCGAAAGCCGCTTCACCGCCAATGCCTTGAACCACATTCGCCGGGCAATCGACCTCGAAAACTCCGTCCATGCCGGGGAGTATCGCCGGCAACTGGCGCGACTCGATGGCACAGGGCCGGTAAACCGCCACAAACTCGGGCCTGAGGCCGTCTACAAAGTCCTCACCCACGCCTTGACCGCCCGGCGCGCCCGCCCACATTATCTCGTGACCAAGCCGGCAAAACAGGGGGCCCTGCTCAAGCGCTGGCTGCCGGCCGACCTCTTCTATCGACTGATGCGCTCGCTGGACTGACCGGCGACGAACAAAGGCTCATCCGAACTCATGTCCACATTCACTTACGTCCTCGCCATCATCGTCATGGGGCTTGTCGCCCTTGTCCTCGTCCGAGGCCTCTTCAACATGATGAAGGGCGGCGACGGCAATACGTCCAACAAGCTGATGCAGGCGCGTATCGTGCTGCAGGCGATCGCGATTGCGCTCATCATGCTGACGCTGTGGCTGACCGGCGGGGGGCGCTGATCCATGGTCAAGCTCAACAAGATCTACACCCGCACCGGCGACGACGGCACGACCGCACTCGTCACCGGCCCGCGCCGCCTGAAGCATGACCTGCGCGTCGACGCCTATGGCACGATCGACGAGACCAATTCGGCCATCGGCATCGCCCGGCTCTATACCGCCGACCTGCCGGACCTCGACGCCATGCTTTTGCGCATCCAGAACGATCTCTTCGATCTCGGCGCCGATCTCGCCGCACCCGAAACGGGCGAAGTCTTGTCCTACGAGCCGCTCCGCGTCATCGAGGCCCAGGTCGACCGGATCGAGAAGGAAATCGACCAGCTGAACGCGGCTCTGGATCCGCTCAAATCCTTCATCCTGCCCGGCGGCACACCGGCGGCCGCCTATCTGCATCTCGCCCGCACGACCTCGCGCCGGGCCGAGCGCATCATGGTCGAACTCTCCCGCTTCGACGGCGAGCAGGTTGGCGAACCGGCCCTGAAATACGTCAACCGCCTGTCGGATTTTCTGTTCGTGGCAGCACGCCACGCCAACGATGGCGGCCGTGCGGATATTTTGTGGGTGCCGGGGAAGAATAGGTAGGCAGTTAACGTCTTGCGTGGGGCCCATCTCCCCCTCGGTGGGGGAGAAAGCGATTTCGATGAATTAGGCGAGCGCAAGCCGCCTAAACATCTGAAATCGCAAGTGAGGGGGTCCGTTCGTCGTGCCCCCATCACCGATCCCCTCACCAACAAAATCTGAGGTTTAGCCCTGACCGGGCTAAGCCCTCGATTTTGTAACCTCTCCCACAAGGGGAGAGGGAAAAACCAATTGTCAAAAACCCCAAGCTTCGCCGCCGGTCGGGATTGCTCCCTCCGGGGGTGGTCATGCTTGTCTCGGACGAGGCGCCAGAAGCAACCTGTCTAAGTAATTTATGTGGCTCCTTCCGGCGCCCCGTTCGGCGTTTTTTCCCGCTGCATGCGTCTCTCTGGCAAGGCGGCGACGGGCGTCGTGACCGAAGTCCGACGTTCGACCGGGCGTAGGGTCCGGCTTTGACAGAGTCCTCCCGTGGGAATGTCTGCCATAGCCTGGCCGGTGGCCCGGGAGGTTCACGCCGGATGGTGCACCATTCCGACCGGGACCCTCGCCCGGGGGATGGAGGTTCGGTCATCTGCGACCTCACCATCATCCCCGCCGTTTTCTCCGCCCCGCCGTCTGGATCTTCGCGACGGCGTGGGCGCCTTGTCTGTGTGCCTCTGAGGCACGTCCTTCCGATCGGGGTATCCAGCTCCGGGGCATCCGACCCCGTCACCTTCGTATCCAGCCCCTCGTCCGGAGGGAGACCGTTGCAGCGGGCCGGGGACTTGTGCCTGCGACAGCACGCCACCCCGGCGCCGGCCCCGCCTCGCCAGACATCGCATCGTCAGGTGTATCCGAGGGCGGGACAGCGAGGAGTCTAAGAGGGTGGAAATGCTGGGGGATGAAAAAACATGCCGGGGTTTGATTTTGCTGGGAAATCGCTGCGGGGCGTCCCCTTTTTTCCGGCGAAAGAGCGCTTCTTGCTCCCCGTCGGCCCTCAGAATGCTTGTGTTTGCATCCTCGGGTTAGACCCGAGGACGAGGATGACGGAGTGTGAGGGAGCGACAGGTATCCTCCACCCCTGTTTCGATCCCACAACGCTAAAGGAGAATACCTTCCCCCACCCTAGAGGTCGTCATCCTCGGGCTTGACCCGAGGATCCAGTCACAAGCACACTGCACGCATGGCGGGATATGTCTACATCGTCACCAACCATAAACGCGGCACCCTCTATATCGGTGTAACGTCCGATTTGGAGCGGCGGATCTACGAGCATCGGGAGGGCGAGACGCCAGGCTTCGCGTCTAAATATGGCTGCCGGCAACTGGTCTGGTACGAGGAGCACGACCGTATCGGAACGGCGATCCAGAGAGAGAAGTCGCTGAAGCGCTGGTATCGGCAGTGGAAGATCGAACTGATTGAGGGGGTCAACCCTGATTGGCGCGATCTGTATTATGAGCTGTGAGGGCGTGCTTTCCGCCGCCGTTTGAGGGCTTGTGTTTGGATCCTCGGGTCAAGCCCGAGGATGACGGCCTTTGGGGGAAGAGGAGGGTATTCTCCTCTGGCCTTGCGCTATGGGGGCGGTAGAGGAGAATACCAGCGTAATCCCCATGATCCATCCCGCCTGGCGGGATTTGCATCATCGGCTGATGTTACAGCTTCGGTGGTACTTGGTGCCGATCGCTGCTTTGGCAGGCCTTGTGTTTGGATCCTCGGGTCAAGCCCGAGGATGACCGAGGGGGGGAGGCTGCGGGTATCCTCCTCTACCGCCTTCGTCGCACGAGGCCTGAGGAGAATACCCTCCTCTTCCCCCAGCGGTCGTCATCCTCGGGCTTGACCCGAGGATCCAAACACAAGCTCTCAAATACCCGATCAGGGTCAGACCTCAGATTTTACAAGAGGGGGGCTTGGTGAGGTGAGTACCAGCGGAACTGTGCCCCTCTCCAGTAAAATCTGAAGTTTAGGCGGCTTGCGCTCGCCTAAGCCTTCGATTTTCCGTCCTCCCCCGCTTGGGGGGAGGTGGGTCTCGTGCATCAATCGGCTCTATGAGAAAAGTCCATTTACCTTTTTGATTTCTTCACACTGCTTAGAAGGGGATCTTGTCGGAAACTTCCTTCAATATGGCCTCACAATTTCCTGATTTCAGAGATTCCATAATCCGCCAATAGGAAGCTTCGTTGCTATTTGCCTGCGCGTAGCTCTTAATCTGAGCGGGGAAGATCTCAATTTTTTTCCCGGCTGGTCCGCGTGAGAAATTGGTGATAGCGCCAACAAGGTTTTCGATACGCGCTGACTCTGTGAGCGGCCTTGGAACGATATCTGTGTTTCGCGGTGTCAGTTTTCCTTCGATGACTTCCAGCCGTTCCATCATATAGGCAAGCATCTTGTCCTCTGGCTTTGGACTCGCTCTAAAGGCTTGAACGCTAATTGCTTGGACGACCGGATTGGACGCTTTAAATGTCTCTGATAGCGTCTCTTCGTATTGTGCCTTCAGATGCTTTTTGGCGTTCTCAACATTCGCCCAGTCCGACAGATCAAAAAATATTGTCCGATGACCAAGATTGTCGAACGGAAGTTTCGTGCCATTCGCTGCCATATGTATAGTTGGTTTGGCGGCTGCATGTCGGATACCGAGTTCGTATAGCGCGTTCG
>JAIXSF010000251.1 GCA_027484835.1 Rhizobiaceae bacterium
CCGTTGGTGGTCTGCCAGAAGAAGGGCTCGAAGCTCTCGAAGCCCATATCGGCGATCTGTCCGATCCGCTCGGCCGCCTTGCCGCCGCTGGCGCTGACCATGGTGCCGATACGAATGGATTTTGCAGGATTGGTCACGGGCTCAATGTCCTTCGACTGAAATGCTGACGGGAAGTCCGGTCCGAGCGCTTTCGATCGCGCCGAACACCATGGACAGGCTCTTGATGTTGTCGTCGCTCACCGTCTCGGGCTTCCGTCCGGACTTCACCGCGTCGATGAATTCGGCGAGCACGCTCCGATGTCCGTGCGTTTCGTCCTCGTCAGGCGCCGGCGGCACCGGCAAGGTTTGCTGACCGCGCAGCAGCCCGGGCTCATCACCAGCGACCGTAGCCTCGAAGCTCTCCTCGCCGTCCCAGGTGATCATGCCCTTCGAGCCGACCAGCCTCCAGGCGCTCTCCCAACTGGTGCGACGCCCTTCGGCGCACCAGGAGCCGCGATAGGTGAAGACGGCATCGCCCGACAGCTTGAAAATCGCGTTCGCCGACGCGCCATGGGAATACCAGGAGCCGGACGGATTGCTCTCGACGCAGTAGACCGAAAGCGGGTGCTTGCCGGACACGAAGCGAGCGGCGTCGAAGGTATGGATCGCCATGTCGAGCAGCAGGACATTGTCCATGGCTTCACGAAACCCGCCGAAATGCGGGGCAATGAAGAAGTCACAGTGGATGCCGGAGACGTCACCGATCAGGCCATCTTCCACGGCCCGGCGCAGACGCCGGACACCGGAGATGAAGCGCCGATTCTGGACCACCGCATGCACGCGACCGGTTTCTGCCGCGAGTGCGAGAAGAGCCCGTGCTTCATCCATCGACGCGGCCAGCGGTTTTTCCGAGAGCACGTCGCAGCCGAGGCGCAGACCAGTGGAAACGACGGCGAAGCGCGCCGAAGGCACGACGACGTCAAACAGCATGTTGGCCTGTGTCGCCTCGATCACGGCGGCAAGGTCGGTGCCAACCAACGCCTGCTCGAGGCCAAACTCGCACGCGAGTGCCTTGGCTGTCTCCGGGTCGAGATCCACAAGACCGACGATTTCGACCTCGCGGCTTAAATCGGAAGCAGACTGAAGCGCTCGGAGCCAGCCTTTGGCCATAGCTCCGCACCCGCATAAAACGGCCCTGGATGTCACTGATGTCCTCCCAAAGGATGAGCGGAACTCCTCTTCCACACATCCCGTAAACGTTTACGACACTATGAACGAGACCGCTCATGTGTCAATAGTTTTTCGTAAACGATTACGGACCGTGACTTGGGGTGGGGAAATGACGGGCATTCGCGAGCTGGCCGAACATCTGGATATCTCGATCGGCACGGTTTCGCGCGCGCTGAACGGCAAGCCCGACGTCAACGAGGAGACACGCCGACGCGTGCTGGAAGCTGCAGAGAAGCTGGGTTACGTGGCCAACCAGGCCGGCCGCTCGCTGCGCAAGGGCGCAACCGGCATTATCGGCTTCATGATGCAGACCGGGCATGACATCACCGGCCAGGGGGATACCTTCTTCATGCGTGTCTTCGACGGCATGCAGACGGTGCTCGCCCGCCACAAGCTCGACCTGGTTGCCCTGCTCTGCTCATCGGAAGAAGATCCGGACGACTACCTGAAACGCATCGTCGCGCGCGGCTTTGCCGACGGCATCATCCTGTCTGCCACCCGATTTCGGGATCCCCGCTTCGAACTGCTGCACAAGACGAAGATCCCTTTCATCACGCTCGGCCGAAGCCAGACCGATGTCGGCCAGCCCTGGTACGACCTCGACTTCGAAGGCATGGCCGAGGATGCCCTGAAGCGACTGATCGCGAAGGGGCATCGCCGGATTGCGATCAGCCGCCCCCATGGCGAAATCAACCTCGGCCATGTCTTCGAGAACCACTGCCGCGTTATCCTGGCCCGGCATGGCCTCGAACTCGATCCGGCCCATGTCTATCGCTCCGGACCGAACGAACCGGGCGGCTATAGCGTTGCCCAGCAGGTGATGAAATCACGTGACAGGCCATCCGCCATCATTCTGTTGAACGAAGCGACGGTCGTCGGCTTTTATCGCGGCCTCCAGGAGGTCGGCTTGAAACCCGGTCAGGACATTGCCGTGATCGGCCAATACAGCCCGCAGGCGCAATTCCTGCACCCGGTGCTCACCTGTTTTCGCCCGGATTTGAGGACACTCGGCGTGGCTCTCGCAGAAAGTCTGCTCGCGACCATGCCGGATTTTGCCCATCACTATCCCGATGCCGCGCGCCGACGCCTCTGGCCGATGACCCTGATCGAAGGCGAGAGCGGCTGAGGGGAGCTCGAGCCGATGGCTCAGGCCCGCAGCGCTTCCCGCCGATAGCCCGTATCGATCGTGACGGAGCCGCCCACCGCGCGCGAAACACAGGCGCACATCTTTTCACCTTCGTGCCGCTCTTCGGGCGAGAAGAACACATCGCGATGATCGATCGGCGTCGAAGCGTCGACGATGGTGACGGCGCAGAGACCGCACTCGCCACGACGACAGTCGTAGACCATATCGATCCCGGCCTCCATCAGCGCATCCAGCATCGTCTGGTCGGCGCGCACCTCGACGGTCCGGCCATATTGCGGCACCGTGACCGAGAACGGCTGCTCGGCAAACCGGCCGCTATCGCCGAAGACTTCGAAGCGCAAGCGGCTCATCGAGCGTCCGCTCTCCCGCCAGGTGTTGCGCGCTACCTCGAGCAACCCGTGTGGACCACAGATATAAGCCTCGCCATCAACCGGAAGAGCCGCAAATTCGGCAGCCAGATCGAAGCTCTGCGCCTCATCCTGGACGAAGCTTTGCAGGCCATCGCCAAGCAGCGCCTGCAATTCGCCGCCAAAAGCCATCTGCGCCCGGCTCTTGGCCCCATAGATCAGCCGCACGGACTGGCCGCGCGCGACAAGTGCCTTCGCCATGCCATAGATCGGCGTGATCCCGATGCCGCCGGCGATCAGCAGATAGCGTGACGCCCGCCAGGACAGTTCGAAACGGTTTTCCGGCTCCGTCATCTCGGTCTCGTCGCCAAGCGCCATCGCCCAGACAAAGGCGGATCCGCCGCGGCTATTCGGGTGCAGCTTTACCGCAATCTTCAGCGTACCCGGTGCGCTCGGCAGAACCGTGTAGGTCCGGATCGCCGGCTCTCCCCGAATGACAACCTTGATATTGGTATGCGACCCGGGATCGAAGGCAGAGCGCAGCCCCTCAACCGCAAAGGTCACGGCCCGAACATCCTCCGCCGGGTTTTCGATTGATATGACGCGCGCTGCACGCCATTCCAGCTTGGAACGCATGAAGTCCTCCCAGTCTATGTTTGGTAACCCGATCAGCCCGCCATGAGGGCGAGCGCCAGAACCTTCCGGCGTAGATCGGGCTGCTCCTCCAGCACGAAATCGAGATTTTGACGAGCCAACCGCGCATGTTCGCGCGCCAGCGCCTCAGCCCGCGCCCCCTCCCGCAATTCGATCGCCGAAACGATCGCCTTGTGCTGGGCCTGCGCGACGACCAGAGTCCGATAAAAGGCCGGCGCGTTCGCCTCCGTGTTCACGAACGCATTGGGGCTCGCGAACGGCAGGCTCGTCATCCGCTCGACTTCCCGGCGCAGAACTTCACTGCCCGCGAGATCCCAGAGAAGCCGGTGGAACTTGCCGTTTAAGGCTTCGTACCGATCGAAGTTCATCGATGTCGCATCGACCGCCAGTACCTCGTCCAGCGCGGAAACCACCTCACGTATGGCCTTCATCCGCGCGGGCGTCACGCCCCGCTCGGCGGCGAGACGCGCAGCAGTACCCTCGAGCACGCCCCGCAGCTCGATCGCGTCGATGACCTCCTGCAGGCTGAAAGAGCGCACCGCATAGCCACCGGAGGGGATGAGCGCCACGAGGCCTTCCTGCTCCAGCTTCTGCAAAGCGGCCCGCAGAGGTGTGCGCGAGACGGAGAGACGCTCCGCAAGGGCCACTTCCGACAGACGTTCGCCGGGTTCGACCTCGCCCGTCAGGATGAGATCGCGAAGCCCGAGCAGCGCCTTGGCTGTCTGCTGTTTCGGTGCACGGTCCGGATCAGCGCTCATCGGATCACTCCGCCGCAACCGCATGCGGCCCGGCCTGTGGCTTCAATTCTGCATCGATCATCCGGTCGATCAGCTTCCGTGCCCACATCGATCCTGCGTCGATGTTGAGATTGTAGAATTGGTGATCGGGATTGGCATCAATCGCCTGTTGCTGGGCTTCGAGCACCACCTCATCCTCACGGAAGACGCCGGCCACCCCTTCGCGGAGCTCATGGGTGCGGGCCTGATTGCCGAGATCGTAATTCCGGGCGAAGGCCCAGAAGTACAGACAGGTCTTGTCGGTTGCCGGCGTGATGGTGTTGAGGACATAGCCATTGACGCCCTTCGAGCGGTCACCCTGCTTGGCACCGGTTCCGGCCTCGGCAACGCCAACGTCGATGGTGACGGTACACGGCGCCTCGAAGCGAATGATCTGCCAGCGATCGACCTTGCCAGGCCGACCATACTGCTTGCGCCAGAACGGCGGCGGATCGATATCCTCCATCCAGCGGGTGATATAGGCAAAGCGGTCCGAGTGGCTTGCCTCGAACGGCGCCTCGGCGACGGCGCGGTTGCCGATCGACGAGCCATGCACGAAGGTTTCGTGCGTCAGATCCATCAGGTTGTCGACGACGAGACGGTAGTCGCACTTCACTTCGATCAGCTTGCCGTCTGCGGCCCAATCCGGATCCTGGTTCCAGTGCATGTCGGGGATGAGCGCCGGATCGGCCAACGCCGGATCGCCGGGCCAGATCCAGATGAAGCGATGCTTTTCGGCAATCGGATAGGACTTCACGCAGGCCGACGGATTGATGGTGTCTTGCGACGGCATGTATACACAGCGACCCGTCTCGTCGAATTCGAGACCGTGGTAGCCGCAGATGACATTGTCGCCCTCCAGCCGTCCGAGCGACAGCGGCACCAGCCTGTGCCAACAGGCATCTGCGAGAGCAACCGGCGTTCCATTTTCCTTGCGGTACAGGACGACAGGCTTGTTGCAGATGGTGCGCGGCAACAGCTGCCGCTTCAACTCAACATCATAGGCCGCAGCATACCAGGCATTCAGCGGAAAGGTCGGTTTGGACATAACAGCTCCTCCTCTATCGTCGACTAGAAGGCCATACTGTATACATTCAGTCAATAATGATTTGCATTTCGCCTATGATTGGCACCTTACAAGCAAGTCGAGCCCTACACTGTATACAGATAGAAAGGGGCAACCTCTAACCGAAACCCGGCACCGAAAGAACGAGCGATGCCAGCCTTCCCCTTGTCCTGATCAGATTTTCTGATACGAATTAGAAATCCAGGGAGGACCAAGTTGAGCAGCCGCTTTCTCATGATCACGCCGGAAGACGGCAAGGATGTCCTCAAAAGCCTCGCCGCCCCCGCACGACTGGCAATCCTCGAACTGCTACACGCCCGCGGCCCCCTGAACGTCAACGAGATCGCCGAAGTCCTGGAACTTCCGCAATCCACGACCTCGACCCACCTCAACCAGATGGAAGAGGCGGGCCTTATTCGCACGGAAGTGCAGAAGGCGCGCAAGGGCAGCCAGAAGATCTGCCATGCCGTGCATGACGAGATCGTGCTCACCTTCACCCGCCCCAACGAAGCGAACGACGAGGCGATCGAAGTATCGATGCCTGTTGGCCTATACAGCGGCTACGATGTCTACGCCCCCTGCGGCATGTGCGGTCCCGATGCCATTATCGGCTATCTCGACAATCCCGACACCTTCCTGTCGCCGGATCGAATGAAGGCTGGACTCCTATGGTTCACCAGGGGTTATGTCGACTATCAGTTCCCCAACAATGCAAGGATCAAGGGTGCACCGATCCGGGAACTGGAACTCCTGCTCGAACTCTCGTCCGAGGTTCCCGGAACCTCCGACAACTGGCCTTCCGACATCACCATTTCGATCAACGGCAAGGCGGCAGCCACCTGGACTTCGCCAGGTGATTTCGGCGACCGACGCGGCAAATTCACGCCCGACTGGTGGAAGCTGCGCGGCAGCCAGTATGGCGTCCTGAAAAGTTTCCGCGTGACGGAGAGCGGCACATACATCGACGGGATGCGAGTTTCAGACACGACGCTCGATCACCTCGAACTGCTCGAACACCGGTCGATTCGCGTTCGGATCGAGGTGCCGGAGACCGCCGAACATCCCGGCGGGATCAATATCTTTGGTCGCGGTTTCGGCAATTACGATCAGGATATCGTCCTGCGCATCAAGACCTGACAAGCCCCTCGATTTACCCCTCGATTTGCCGGATTGACCTCCGGTCGATCCCGTGTATCATATCCTCAATTATGATAGATATCCGAAAAACGGATATGCATGGAGGAAATACACAATGCGGGCTGTTGGCACCGTTCACCGCGATTTCAAAATCAGCTCGATTGATCCGCGCCTGTATGGCTCCTTCGTCGAGCATCTCGGCCGCGCGGTCTACACCGGCATTTACGAACCCGATCATCCAACGGCTGACGAAAACGGCATGCGCCAGGACGTGATCGATCTCGTGCGCGAACTGGACGTCCCGGTCGTCCGCTATCCCGGCGGCAACTTCGTCTCGGCCTATAACTGGGAAGACGGCATCGGCCCGAAAGAAGAGCGCCCCGTCCGCCTGGATCTTGCCTGGCACACCTCGGAATCAAACCAGGTCGGCATCCACGAATTCGCCGATTGGGCCAAGGCCGCCAACACCGAGATGATGCTGGCCGTTAATCTCGGCTCGCGTGGACTGGATGAAGCCCGTGCCTTCCTCGAATACGTCAACCATCCGGGCGGCAGCTACTGGTCGGATCTGCGCCGCAAGAACGGTCGCGAAGAGCCCTGGAACGTCAAGCTCTGGTGCCTTGGCAATGAGATGGACGGCCCCTGGCAGATCGGACAGAAGACGGCCGAGGAGTACGGCCGCGTCGCCTTCGAGACTGCCAAGGCCATGCGCGCCTTCGACAAGTCGATCGAACTCGTCGTCTGCGGCTCCTCGTCGCCCAAGATGCCGACCTATCCGGCCTGGGAAGCGACCGTTCTCGACTACACCTATGACAGCGTCGATTACATCAGCCTGCACATGTATTTCGAAAACCACGCAGGCGACACGGCAACCTACCTCGCCCAGAACGCCCGCTTGGACGATTATATCGAGACCATCGCTTCCGTCATCCGCGTCACAAAGGCGAAGAAGCGCTCGACCAAGGACGTCTATATCAGTTTCGACGAGTGGAACGTCTGGTACCATTCCAACGAAGCGGACCGGAAGGTGCTGGAAGGCCGTGACGGCTGGCCCCATGCCCCGGAACTTCTGGAAGACATCTACAATTTCGAAGACGTGCTGCAGGTCGGCTGCATCCTGAACACATTCATCCGCCGCGCCGATGTCGTGAAGGTCGGCTGCCTCGCGCAGCTCGTCAATGTCATTGCCCCGATCATGACCGTCCCCGGCGGCCCCGCCTGGCGCCAGACGACCTATTACCCATACCTCTTCGCGTCCCGTTACGGCCGCGGCACATCGTATCAACTATCGATCGACTGCCCGACCTATGCCACCGACTTCGCCAAGGCCGTACCGTATCTCGACGTCGCAGCTGTCGAGACAGATACCGATGGCGCACTGACACTCTTCATCGTCAACCGTCACGAGACCGACGCAATCGCACTCGATGTCGCGCTCGAAGGTTTCGGCGACCGCAAGGTGATCATGGACAAGGTGATCGCGGGCCATGCGCTGAAAGCCGTAAACGGTCCGGACAGGCAGACGGTCGCACCGGCAGACGGCACAGGCATCAAGGTCGAAGGCGGACGCCTCACGGGAGAGATCGCGCCGCTCAGCTACCGGATGATCCGGCTCGGCCAGTAAGCCAATCGACGACGGGGAGGAGAAACCATGTCGGCTTCGATTGAAATTGACAACGTCACCAAGCGCTACGGCGCACTGACTGTCCTCGAGGATATCTCGCTGTCCATCGAGGCCGGCGAATTCGTGGTCTTTCTCGGCCCTTCGGGCTGCGGAAAGTCCACACTGCTCCGGATGATCGCCGGCCTAGAGGATGTGACCGGAGGGACTATTTCGGTCGCCGGCCAGCGCGTCGACACATTGCCGCCGGGCAAGCGTGGGGTCGCCATGGTCTTCCAGTCCTATGCGCTCTATCCGCATATGACGGTGAAGCAGAACATGTCCTTCGGCCTCGAAAATATCGGCATGGCAAAGGACGCGATCGAGAAGCGCGTACTGGCCGCCGCCGAAACGCTCGAGATCGGCCACCTGCTTGAACGCAAGCCACAAAAGCTCTCAGGCGGCCAGCGCCAGCGCGTCGCAATCGGCCGTGCCATCGTCAAGGAGCCCAAGGCCTTCCTGTTCGACGAGCCACTCTCCAACCTCGATGCGGCACTACGTGGTCGCACGCGACTGGAACTGGCCCAGCTCCACCACCGCCTCGGCTCGACGATGATCTTCGTCACCCACGACCAGGTGGAGGCGATGACGCTCGCCGACCGGATCGTCATCATGAATGCGCGCAAGATCGAGCAGATCGGCACGCCGATGGATGTCTATCAGCGGCCGGCCAGCAAGTTCGTTGCGAGTTTCATCGGCTCGCCGCCGATGAACTTCCTTCCGGTCACGGCATGGAACCAGACAAGCGCCGGCCTCTCTGTCACGACGGCCGGACTTGGACCTGTCGAGACGGGCTTCAACGTACCGTCAGGCACAAGTCCAGAAGGGGCAACACTCGGCATTCGGGCCGAGGATATCACTGTAGCCCCCACGGGCGTGTCCGGCGTGCCGCTGACGGCCGAAGTGGTCGAACGACTGGGCGACCGGTCGCTGGTCTATGGCGCGCTCGACGATGGCAGCAAGCTTGTCGTAGAGGCCGATGGTCGCTCGCTGATCAAGGCAGGCGACCGGGTCATGGTCTCGGCCGATCCGCATGCCTTCCACCTCTTCGGCGCTGATGGTCGCGCCTACCGCAGGGAGGTGGAGTGACATGGCCGAAAGCTATCGCCGCAGCCAATGGAGCCATGGGCTCTTCATTCTGCCCTATCTGCTCGTCTTCCTTGCCCTGCTCGTCTTCCCGCTCTTCTGGGGCATGTGGCTGAGCCTGCACAAGGTCGATCTTTTCGGCCCCGGCCGTTTCGTCGGTCTAAACAACTATATCCGCGTCGCCGGCGATGCCGTCTTCCTGCAAGCCCTGCGCAACACCATCCTGTTTGTCCTGGTGAGCGTCCCCACGCTCGTCGCCCTGGGCCTCTTTCTGGCGCTGGCACTCAACCGCACGACGCGCACGACCAGCTTCTTCCGTGGCCTATTCTTCTCGTCTTCGGTGCTCTCCGTCACCATCGTCACGCTGATCTGGCGCTTCGTCTTCATCCCCGGCGACGGGCTTCTCTCGGTACTCTTTGCTCAGGCGGGCATTGAGCAGATCAACTTCATCTCCACCAAGGGCTGGTCGCTGTTTGCCGTCGGTGTCGCCACCGTCTGGTGGTGCGTGGGCCTGCCGATGATGCTGTTCCTCGCAGCCCTCCAGCAAGTCCCCCAGGACCTCTACGAGGCAGCAGCTCTCGACAATGCGAGCCCATGGCGGGTGCTGACACGCATCACCCTGCCCTCGATTGCACGCACCATCATGCTGGTCACGATCATCCAGATCGTCTTCCAGTTCCAGCTATTCGGCCAGGCGCAGCTGATGACCAATGGCGGCCCGAACGGATCATCACGCCCGCTCGTCATGTATATCTACGAAGTTGGGTTCATCCGCTGGGATGTCGGTCGCGCGGCAGCGGCCTCGCAATACCTCTTCCTGATCATCCTCGTCGCGGCCATGGCGCAGTATGTCGTGTCCTCACGCAAGACGGAGGACGGCGCATGAGCCTGCCAAACGACACCTACAGGCCGGACGTCCTGACGGCGAACCGCCCCCTGCTCTGGGGTGCAGCCTTCCTCTCCGTGGTGATGATGGCGCCGGTTGCCTGGCTGGTCGGTCTCTCGATCAAGAGCAACCAGGACCTGATGGTCGGCACGGACTCCGTCTTCCGGGCACCCTACACAATCGCCAACTATCTCAACATCCTGCATTCCTCGCAGGTTTTCGGATGGTTCTTCAATAGCCTTGTGGTTGCCACGGGCGAGACGCTGGCGGTCCTCGTTCTCTCGTCGCTTGCCGGTTACGGCTTTGCAAGACTGGAGTTTCCGTTCCGCCGCACGCTGTTCATCATCGTGCTCTTCGGGCTAGCAGTACCCGAGCAGGCGGTCATCATCGCCCGCCACCAGATGTTCAACTGGTTCGGCCTGCACAACACCTATCTCGGCCTGATGTTGCCGGGCATGTCGGGCGCATTCGGGGTGTTCCTGATGACCCAGTTCTTCCGGGCGCTCCCCACGGAAATCGACGAGGCCGCCCTGCTCGATAACGCCTCTCAATGGCGCATCTTCTGGAAGGTCATGCTGCCGCAGACCCTGCCTGCCCAGGCAACGCTCGGCATCTTCACCTTCCTGCATGGCTGGAACGACTACTGGTGGCCGCTGA
>JAIXSF010000433.1 GCA_027484835.1 Rhizobiaceae bacterium
CGACGCCTTTGCCGGCCTCTGGTGCGTCAATGTCGGCTATGGCCGGAAATCGATTGCCGATGTCGTGCACGCCCAGATGCTGGAACTGCCCTATTACAACACCTTCTTCGGCACCACGACGCCGCCGACCACGCTGCTTGCCCAGAAGATCGCCGAAAAGACCGGGCCGAAGATCAACCGGGTCTTCTTCTCCAATTCCGGTTCGGAAGCTTCCGACACCTGGTTCCGCATGGCGCGCGTCTACTGGAAGGCGCTGGGTCATGAGACCAAGACCCAGGTGATTGCCCGCAAGAACGCCTATCACGGCTCGACGGTAGCCGGCGCTTCGCTCGGCGGCATGAAGTGGATGCATGAGCAGGGCAACCTGCCGATCGAGGGTATTCACCACATCAACCAGCCCTACTGGTATGCCGAAGGTGGCGATCTCTCGCCCGAAGAATTCGGCCTGAAGGTCGCCCGCGAACTGGAAGAGAAGATCATCGAACTCGGCGAAGAGAACGTCGCCGCCTTCGTTGCCGAGCCGATCCAGGGAGCCGGCGGGGTCATCGTGCCGCCATCGACCTACTGGCCGGAAATCAAGCGCATTTGCGCGAAGTACCAGATCCTGCTCGTCGCCGACGAAGTCATCTCCGGCTTTGGCCGTCTCGGCTCGTGGTTCGGCCACCAGCATTACGACTTCGATCCAGATCTCGCCCCGATCGCCAAGGGGCTATCGTCGGGCTACCTACCGATCGGCGGCGTGTTGGTCTCTGACCGCGTGGCCGAAGTCATGGTCAACGAGCTCGGCGATTTCTACCACGGCTATACCTATTCCGGTCACCCAGTGGCGGCTGCCGCAGCGCTGGAAAACATCCGCATCATCGAGCAAGAAGGCCTGGTCGAGCGTGTGCGTGACGACACCGGCCCCTATCTCGCACAAGCATTGGCCTCGCTGACCGACCACGAGCTCGTCGGCGAAGCCGTCAGCGTCGGCCTGATGGGTGCAGTCCAGATCGCCGCCGACAAGGCCACCCGCCGCCGCTTCAAGAAGCCAGATGATACGGGAACCGCCGTGCGCAACCAGTGTGTCAATGCCGGCGTCGTGCTGCGTGCCACCGGCGACCGCATGCTGTTTTCGCCACCGCTGATCATCTCGCGTGCTCAGATCGACCAGGCGGTGGACACACTGCGCAACGGCCTCGACTGGCTGAAGGACAATCGCGGCGAGGGGTGAGGCCGATTGCAAGCACAGAAGGCGCCGGCGGGACCGGCGCCCTCTGCTTCACGGCATGAACTGCCCGCCATTGATGTCGATCGTCTGGCCGGTGATGTAACCCGAGAGCATCGGCGAGGCGAGGAAGAGATAGGCGCCGACACAATCCTGAGGCGTGCCGGTGCGCTTCAGTGGCACGCTGCCGGCCACCTGATCGAGCTGGCCGGGCAGGGCGTATTTGTCCTGGAAGGCCGTGGTGATGACGCCAGGCGCCACCGCATTGACGCGGATATTGTACTTGCCGAATTCCAGCGCCATGCCCTTGGTGACGGCGCCGACAAAGGCCTTGGAGGAGCCGTAGACGCCCGAGCCGGCGGTGCCCCCGGTGCGTGCGGCGACCGAGGTCGTGTTTATGATGAAGCCGCCGCCTTGCGCCTTCAGATGCGCGACCGCCGCCTGGCTGGCTGACAGCACCGAGCGGGCATTCACATCCATAACCTTGTCGTAATGGGCATCGGTCATCTCTTCGTAGAGGATGCGTGCGATCATGCTGCCGGCATTGTTGATCAGCCCGTCGAGCCGGCCGAAGGTTTTGGCCACATGGCTCACGGCCTCGGACATCGCTTCCGATGATGCCGCATCCGCCTTGACCAGCACCACGCTGCCGCCGGCCGCCTCGATATCGCGCGCAATCGCATCGGCAGCCTCGGCGTTGGAATTGTAGTGTAGCCCGACCAGCGCACCCTGGGCGGCAAAACCGCGTGCCAGTGCTTCGCCGATCCCACTCGATGCGCCGGTGATCAATACGGCCTTGCCGGCGAGATCGGGGATGGTGAGTGTGGTCATGGTGATGTCCTCCTGTTGTCAGACAAGCTTAGACCGGCCCCGCCGTCATTTGGCAAGGCCGGTCTTGTCCGTGTCGGTCACCATGACTTAGGGCATCGACGGCGAAAGCCCATTCGCCGTCGACCGACTGGCGTCCCGTGGTCACGCTGCAGGCGTGACGGGGGCTTTCCGGCCATATTTCGAATAGGCCCAGACGATCGCGGCGACACCGACCAGGAGGCCGATCGACAGGAGTGGCCGCACTGCAAACCAGCCGATTGCAATCACGATCACACCGACGGCGATCGCCATGACGAAGGAAACCAGTCCCGTGCCGAAGGCAATCAGTGAGCCGACGAACGGGATGACGTCGCCAATCACGCTGAAGATGCGCAGGATCAAGGCAAAGCCGATGAACAGGCCAAAAATCCCTGCCACACGAATGATCCAGGTCAGCACGACATTGCTGGCCTGACTGTCGGCGAACATCTTGGCGAAGGGTTCGCGGCCTGCGGCCAGCAGGAACAGCGTGTAGCCGTTGCCCGTGGTGTACTCCATCAGGCGATCACCGTGCTGCATGCCGACGATGCTGACTTCCGGCAGCAGGATCTTTTCGAAGCGGACCTTCGTATCGCCGACCTGCGGCGCCTTTTCATCGGCGCCGAAATACAGCGCCTGCATCACCGAGCGACCTTCGCCCGGATAGCCGAGGGCTTCGGAGGCTGCGGCGGCTGTTTCGTCGGTGACCGGCAGGGCTTCACGCGCGCCAACCGAAGCGATCTGCGAGCCTGCCACGGTGAATGCCCCCAGTTGTGCCTTCTCGACCAGGGTTTCCGAGGATGGCAGCCAGAATTCCGGGTTCTCGTGCCCGGAAGGCTCCTTGAACTCCGAAGAATCCTGAGCCTCGCTGCTCCATTCCTTGGAGTAGCTGTAGGTCGTCACGGTCTCTTCGCCGCCACCGAGCGTCTTCTCGGTCTTGCTGCTCTTTTCCTCGACCCACTGATACATTTCGACTTTGCGCGCCAGACCAATGGCCCCCGCCACGCTGATCCCCGTATCCGCGTCGACAACGTCGGACGCCGGTGTCACATCGCTTTCGATGTGGACCAGTTTCCCATCAAGCGCCGGGTCGATCCGCGATGCATCGGTCGAGACGACGATCGAAAGTCCTTCCTCCAGCGATTTATAGGTCGCGACGGATCGCCCTTCGTTCCAGAACAGCGCGACAATTGCCACGATGAGTAGAACCAAACCAAATAATGCACCCGTCAACGCCCCGCCCAGGCGGGAGAACCAAGATGTCGATGTTTTTGTTACCACATTCATGGCAACCCCCATTGTTTAGCGCCACTGTCTAATAACGGGGCTTTCTAGCAACTTTCGTCTGCGGGTGAAGTTCTTATCTTGGGAGGATCGTGGTTTTGTCAGGATATATTTAACCGCCGCCTGCGGTACGTTTCAGGTTCAATAGGAGAGCGGGCAACAACACCCTTTTCTCGTGCATCAAGCTGCAGGTGGCCATCACGTGCCAACGTGAAAGATGATCAACTCTGGTGAGATCCGAGCGGTGTCTAGGCGCTGGATCGCGCTACACGATCCCAGGTCATGAAGCCGCCGAAAAGGGCGCGGCAGTAGGCGAGCTTGTGACGGACCTCCGTTGGCTGCCCCCGCAAGAGCCGAAGCGGGATGCCGCCCATGGCCTTTGCCGTCATCAAGAGGATGCGCTCGATCCCGTAGTTGTGCTTTCGGTAATATGCCCCGTCTCCCAGCGCATATTTTCTGATCCGAGCCAGGTGGTCACCGTTCGCGGTGTCGACCTGGTCGTGGAACACCGTCAGCTCCGCGATGAACCGACACGAGACACCGAGTGCGAGAGCCCTTGCGATGTAGTCGCGGTCTTCGGCGCCCTGAAAGACGGTCGCGGCACCAACGCCAAGCCGCTCATCGAAGGGGCCGATTGCCTCTGCGGCGTCTCGCCGGACAAAAATGCTGTTGGAATTGGCGGCATCGATCACGTTCAAACGGTCGATATCACAGCTGGCCGCAAGCGATGGGACGATCGAATTCCTGCCATTTTCATCCGTTGTCCGCCCGAGCAACATGCCGTGCTCCGGATGCTGGGCCATGAGTGCGGCGATCTCGGAAAGGGTTTCGGGGCGATACCAGCAATCGTCATCAGGAAATGCGATGATGTCGCCCGAGACCTGCGGCAAGGCTGCATTGCGGCCGCGCGACAGACCTTTCGGCGAGTGAATGCGTCTCAGATCGAGTGTCCCGGCAAAGGGCGCAAGCGTGTCGTCGAGAAAGCCCGGAGCGTTCTGATCGACCACGATAATTTCAAAATTGCGATAGCTCTGCCGTTCGAGCGACTGCAAAAGCCTGATGATTGGCTTCTGTCGGCCGAGAGTGCTGGTGATCAGCGATATCTTCGTCATGCTCGCAATCCTGTCCAGCACAGAGACCATCATTGTCTGGCTCAGAAATGGTGGATTGGGCGCATAAGACAAGCGAGAATGGAATTAATGGTAAATCCGGCAAGCGATCCAGGCGGTGCAGCGATCCGTGTCGCATGCACCGCCTCGATTGACCTTTCCCCGGTCAGGCTGCCTGCCAGTTGAAGGGAAGCGGTGCTTCCCGGAAGGCGAAGCGGTCGAGGTGACTGGCCACCACGCCCTGATAGGTCTCGAGCTTTGCTGCGTCTTCGGTCTCGATCAGCACGGTCAGGGTGGCCGCATCCGACTGCATGGACGCCGTCGCTTCGGCAAACTTGACGGTAGCCCTGTGGTTCTGCTCGTCCAGCGAGACCTCAAGCTTGTGCGCCCAGTGCTTGCAGAGCTGTTGCAGATATTTCCAGCCGTTCTCGGTGGAAACGGTTGTCGTCGATTTTGCCATGTCAGAGCCTTTCGATTTTGCCGACCGCCTCATCGAGGATGCGGGCGACCTCCAATTGCGTCTCGCGCGTCGTTGTCTCGCGGGACAGACAGTCGTGCAGGGCCTGCTTGAGGTTGTGCATGGCGCGGCGCACGGGGGCTGCATCGGTTCGTTCACTGACTTTCGCCAGCGCGGTCAGTCGCCCCATCGCGGTTGCGACCTCGTCGGCACGATCTGCGAGATGCGTCCGGCCGGCCTCGGTGATGGTCATCACCTTTCTCGGCCCTTCGCTCTCGTGTTCTTCCGCCAGCCCCATGTCGAGGAGCAGCGTCATCGTCGGATAGACGACGCCGGGCGAGGGGGCATAGGCGCCGCCCGAAAGATTTTCGATCTCCCGGATCAGATCGTATCCGTGTCGCGGCTGATCCTCGACCAGCTTCAGGAGCACTAGCCGCAGTTCGCCGCCGTCGAACATGCGGCGTCGTTCGCCCCGTCCTCTGGGACCACCGAAAGGTCCGCCCTGCGGGCCACCATGACGCATGGCATGCGTCGCCTCGCGAAAGGCCTGGAAGGGATTGCCGCGTTCGCCGCAGCTGTTGTGATGTCTCATGATGTTCTCTCGTTCTGTTTCGGTTGCATCTAAGATATATCTTAAAGCGCTCTATGCAAGAGCTCTGTCAAAAAATCTCTGTTATGCCGCGCTGGTTCGTGTCGGGCCGGGGGAATAAGATCGCAGCAGGAATCGCCGAGGAGGGCATTGATGAGCGAGAAGCGGCACGAATACCGGGTCACCGTCACGTGGCAGGGCAATGCCGGCACCGGCACCTCGGGCTACCGTGATTATGGTCGCGATCATCTGATTTCGGCGGAGGGCAAGCCGGATCTCCTTGGCTCCGCCGATCCGGCCTTTCGCGGAGATCCCAAGCGCTGGAACCCGGAAGACCTCTTCCTCGCCTCGCTGTCGGCATGCCACAAGCTCTGGTACCTGCACTTCTGCGCCGTCTCGGGTGTGATCGTGATCGCTTATGAAGACCAGGCCGAAGGTGTGATGGAAATGGATGCCGACGGCACCGGACGCTTCACCGACGTCGTGCTCAGACCCACCGTCACCATCAAGCGCGGCACATTCCCGGAGCTCGCACTCGAACTGCATGGCGACGCGCACGAGAAGTGTTTCATCGCCAATTCGGTCAATTTCCCTGTGCGCTGCGAGGCGAAGATCGTCGAGGCCTAAGAGTGCTTAAGGCCTATTCCCGAAGCGCTGCGATCAGGGCGCGAAGCGCCGGCGGCGACTGCCGACGGCTCGGATGATAAAGATGCAGACCGGGGAAAGGCACGCACCACGCGTCCAGCACCTGGATCAGACGGCCCGCAGCAATGTCGTCTGTGACCTCCTCCTCCATCATGTAGCCGAGCGCAGCTCCCGCCCGCACCGCAGCCGCCATCAATGCACCGTCATTGGCAATGAGCTGTCCTGTGGGGCGGAACCGAAACTCTCGGCCGTCCTCCTCCAGGTCCCAGGCCAGCACCGCACCGGATTTCAGCCGGAAGCCGACACAGACATGGTCCTTGAGATCGGCCGGCGTCTGCGGCGGCGGATACCGCTCGAAATAGCCGGGCGTTCCGACAACAACAGTGCGCAAAACGGGTCCGACGGGGATCGCGATCATGTCCTTGTCGACCGACATGTGAAACCGGATACCGGCGTCGAATCCTTCGGCGACAATGTCGGTCAGACCGTCCTCAACACTGATCTCCACCTTGATATCCGGATGCGCAAGCAGGAAGCCCGGCAGTTTCTGCATCAGCACGGTCTGCGCTGCATAGGTCGATGCCGTCACCCGCACGGTACCCGACACCCGGTCGCGCCAATGGGCGAGCGACGAGAGGCCCTGCTCGATGCTGGCGAGCGCGGGCGACACCGTATCGAGCAGGCGTTCGCCCGCTTCAGTGGGCGCCACGCTGCGGGTCGTGCGCGCAAGCAGGCGCACGTCGAGCCGGGCTTCGAGATTGCGCATCGCATGGCTAAGCGCAGACGGCGAGATACCGAGCTTGGCGGCCGCCCTGGTAAAGCTGCGCTCACGGGCGACGGTCGCGAAGGCGAGAAGATCATTGAGCTCGTTGCGTTCCATTCCTGCAAATTGCTCACAAGCGCATGCCGCGCGCAAGCGCTAATGCCCGCCGGCCTTTCGCTCTATCTCCAAGAAGCAACGAGCATGTCTTGCAAGGAGCCCGACATATGAGCCTGACCCATTATCGCACTCTCGGCCGCTCTGGCCTCTCCGTCAGCCCCCTGGCACTCGGAACCATGACCTTCGGCGCTGCCAGCTGGGGTGCAGGTGAAGCCATCTCCAGAAACCTCTTCGAGGCCTATGTTGAGGCTGGCGGCAACTTCATCGACACGGCCGACATCTATTCAGGCGGCAGAAGCGAAGAGATGCTCGGACGTTTCATGGTCGAAAACAAGGTTCGAGACCGTCTGGTGATTGCCACAAAATCCGGATTCAGCCGGGGCAACGGAAACCCGCATCTCGGCGGCAATGGTCGCAAGAACATCCGCCAATCGCTCGAGGCATCGCTGAAGCGACTGCAGACGGACTACGTCGACATGTACTGGGTCCATGTCTGGGACCGCACCACGCCGGTGGAAGAGGTGTTGCAGACGCTGACGGACGCCGTGCACGCCGGCAAGATCCTGCATTACGGCTTTTCGAATACGCCGGCCTGGTATGTCTCGCGGCTTGCGACCCTGGCCGAAGCGCATGGCCTGCCAAGGCCGATCGGCCTGCAATACGGCTATTCACTGATCGACCGTGCAGCCGAGCTCGAGCTCCTGCCGGCGGGCCAGGAACTTGGTCTGGGCCTTGTTCCCTGGAGCCCGCTCGCTGCCGGCCTTTTGACCGGCAAATATGGCCGCGAAATGCTGGCGGAGGCCAATCGTCTGCCGGGACTGCCGAACGAGGCCGGAAGCGAGGAGACGGGACGATCGGCTGGAAGGCTCGCCGGCGACAATCCCTTCGGCGGCATGCTGTTTACCGAGCGCAACTTTACAGTGGTCGATGCGCTCCGTGAGGTGGCCAGTGACCTCGGACGATCGATGGCAGAAGTTGCTCTGGCCTGGGCGGTCGGTCGCCCTGGCGTTTCTTCGGTGCTGATCGGCGCGAGCAGACCGGAGCAGCTCAATCAGAACCTGGCGTCACTCGACGTCGTGCTGAACGAGGCCGCACTCGCCAGGCTGGACACTGCAAGCGCGCTGCCCTTGCTCAACCCCTATTTCATCTTCCAGCTGCCGCGCGAGGCGTTCCTCGGCAGTCAGAGCGTGGCGGCCTGGCACGCCTGAAACGACATCGGGCGGCCAGTGGGCCACCCGTTTGTCATCCTTATTGGAATGCCGTCTCGAAGAAGCTTCTGAGCTTGCGCGAATGCAGCTTCTCGGTCGGCATGGCGCCGAGCTTCTCGAGCGCCCGGATGCCGATCTGCAGATGCTGGCTGACCTGCGTCTTGTAGAAAGCGGTCGCCATGCCCGGCAGCTTCAATTCGCCATGCAGCGGCTTGTCTGAGACGCAGAGCAGCGTTCCGTATGGCACGCGGAAGCGGAAGCCGTTGGCGGCGATCGTCGCCGATTCCATGTCGAGCGCAATGGCACGTGCCTGTGACAGCCGCTTCACCGGGCCACGCTGGTCGCGCAGTTCCCAGTTGCGGTTGTCGATGGTCGCGACCGTACCGGTGCGCATGATGCGCTTAAGCTCGAAGCCCTCGTAGCCGGTGATCTCCTCGACCGCATCTTCCAGCGCAAGCTGCACCTCCGAAAGCGCCGGGATCGGCACCCAGACCGGAAGGTCGTCGTCGAGCACGTGATCTTCGCGCATATAGGCATGCGCCAGCACGTAGTCGCCCAGACGCTGGCTGTTGCGAAGCCCCGCGCAATGGCCGAGCATCAGCCAGGCATGTGGTCGAAGCACCGCGATATGGTCGGTGATCGTCTTGGCGTTGGACGGGCCGACGCCGATATTGACGACCGTGATCCCGGCATGCCCCTTCTTCTTCAGATGATAAGCCGGCATCTGCGGCAGGCGGCCAAGCGCGACGCCTTCGGTGGGTTCGGTGTGGCCGGCAGGCGTCATGATATTGCCGGGCTCGACGAAGGCCGTGTATTCGCTGCCACCTTCGGCCATCAGCTTGCGGGCATAGGCGCAGAATTCATCGACGTAGAACTGGTAGTTGGTAAACAGCACGAAGTTCTGGAAATGCGCAGCACTGGTCGCGGTGTAATGCGACAGGCGCGCCAGAGAATAGTCGATGCGCTGGGCGGTGAATGGCGCCAGCGGATGCGGCTGGCCGGGCAGGGGCTCGTATTCGCCATTGGCGATCTCGTCGTCGGTGACGGTGAGATCCGGTGTATCGAAGATGTCGCGCAACTGCATGTCGACGAGACCGCCCGCGGAGGCTTCGACATGTGCGCCTTCGGCAAACGCGAAATGCAGCGGGATTGGCGTGGCCGATTCCGAAACGGTGATCGGCACCTGGTGATTGCGCATCAGAAGCGCCAGCTGTTCCTTGAGGTAGTGACGGAAAAGCTGGGGCCGGGTGATTGTCGTGGTGTAGATGCCGGGCGAGGTGACATGGCCGTATGAGATACGGCTGTCGATATGGCCGAAGCTCGTCGTCTCGATGCTGACCTGGGGATAGAAGGACCGGTATCGCCCTTCGATTGCGCCGCCCTTGGCAAGCGCCGCAAAGGCGTCGATCAGGAAATTCGTATTGCGCTCGTAAAGCGCGGTCAGCGCGTCCACGGCGGCGGTGGCATCCGTGAAGACCTGAGCCTCAAACGGCTCGGGGCTGATGGTGTTCAGGGCGGCGGGAGATGAGATTCGTGTGTTCATGACGCATTATAGGAGACGAAGCTTGACAAGCAAACGACGTCCATCGCCCGGCGTCAATATTTCTGTGACAGGCCGCGTCACAACTGAAGCGGCGCTTGGTGTCTGCAGTTGGCGTCAGAAAGTCGGCCGGCAGCTGTTGAGCCCGGTCGGAGCGCAGCTTGCGATGAGACCTGAGGAAAGGTGCCGCGCGCTCGGCTGGCTGCTCACCACCAGCTGGGCGAAGGTGAAGGCGAACAGTGCCATGGTGAGCGAGATGATGGTGAAGCGCCGTGCCAGCCTTGTCATGTACTTGCTCCTTTCCGATCCGATGAGACTGGTTTTATTGGAGCGCGGCTGAACCCCGCCTGAGATGCGAGTTCATCTGGCATTCAGAAGGGTTAATCGGCATTTCCCTTTGTCGAACTTGCGGTGATAATGGATGTCAGCGGGCACCGCCCCGCCATCCTTCCCTCCGGAAATGCCGTGCGACTGGTGCACCGTCGCCGTCCGCCGTGGCCTTCCGGCAACCGTGGTGACAGCCATGAAAGACACTGTAGAGCAACCCATCCGCTTCGGCCGGATCGCAGCCATGCTGCCCGTCGCCGACATGAAACGCGCGACCGACTTCTATATCTGTGTGCTCGGCTTCGAAAACGTCTTTGAAAACGGCAATCCGGTCGGCTTCATGATTCTTGAGAAGGACGGGGCCGAACTGCATCTGACCTTGCAGCCGGACCACAAGGCGCCCGCATTCAACGTCGCACACATGATGGTCGAGAATGTCGATGCGCTGCATGAGCTGATCCAGGGGCAGGGCCTGCGGATCATCAAACGGCTTCAGGACAAGGATTATGGCCTGCGGGTCTTCGTCTTCGCGGATCCGGATGGCAACCGCATCGATGTCGGTCAGCCGATCTGACGCATCGCGAGAATAGAAAAGGGGCGCCGGTTGCAGCCGGCGCCCCTTGTCGGTTGTCGTCTGTCCGATGCCTTAGAGGCGCGTCCAGGTCTGGCTCTTGCAGAGCACGGCCATGACGCAGCCCTTCATCTTCAGCGAATTGCCGGAGACGGAGCCGGAACCGGAATAGGTCTTGTCTGTTTCCGGATCGGTGATCTCGCCCTTGTAGCTGTCGCCGCTGCCGGCCATCTTGCCGATCTGCTTTCCGCTATGCTGGCCGCTCTTCAGCGTCACGCAGAAGGAACCGCCGCAAGGCGCGATCTGTGCTGTGGCACCTGACGCGGTCTTCCAGTTGCCTTCGATGGGCTCGGCGGCCTGAGCCGTGAAGGCCGAAAGCGCGAATGCTGCCGCAATGATGATGGAACGCATGGTCTGATCTCTCCTCCCGAGATGATGATCCTCTCCCGCAGTCGTAAACGGTCCTCTCCGCATCCGGCCAACGGTTAAGAATTATCTTACGCACACGTAAAGGTAAAATGCAATCCGGCTCGAAAACGGAGCCGTGGAAAGCCGCCGAACACCGCAATTTCAGCACTTTCCCAAAATCGCTTCGCAAAACATGGTGAAAATTCGGTTGATTTCACAGCGTGAAACTTTCGTAAATTTTGTCTCGAAATCCTTGGGTTGCAGGGGGAGTGATACTTAACGGAATCCGAAGTTTACGAAGCTTTTGTACTTTGTTTTCAGCAAATTAAGGATGCATTTTAAGCGAGTTTTGAAGACCGTTTGGCATAGTGAACCCATCAAACGAGCAGGGAAAAACCCCGCCAAACCCGACCGAAGCGAGAATGACCGGACAAAGATCCGGCGCCGTTCCGGAAGGGCCCGCAAGGGAAAACAGGGACGACTGAGAAACTTGGCAAACAGGGACAAAACCAATGGCACGCTTTGAAATGCAGAATTCCGAAAATGCCACGATGGGTGGCGAAACCCGGGCCGACGTCTTCCGCGACATGGGCCTGATGTATGCGACCGGCCGCGGTTGCCCGATCGACCTCGTCTCGGCCCACAAGTGGCTGAACATTGCCGCGATCAAGGGCTGTGACCGGGCCGCCGAACTCCGCGCCGATCTCGCCCAGTCCATGAGCAAGATCCAGCTCGCCGAGGCGCTTCGTGCCGCCCGCGAATGGATGACCATGCACTGACCGACCAGTTTTCGCCGAGCGATCGGCGGGAGAATAGACAAGAATAACCCTGAGTGGGGAACGTGGCGGGGACCTTTGGACGGGGCCAGGGCCAACACTTTTCAAAGACCGCGACCGGCAGGAACAAGGCCGGCGCGGTCTTTTTCATTGCGCAGCCATCAGCGCAGCGCGGCAAGCACCTTCGGCAAGGCCTCTTCGAACAGGTCGAGATCCGCCGGCAGACCCGTCGATACGCGAATGCAGCGGTTGAGCGGGGCGACACCCGGCATGCGGATGAACACCCCGTGTTCCATCAGCCCATCGACGATGGCGCGGGCAAAAACGCCGTCACGCCCCGTATCGATCGCGACGAAATTGGTCGCCGAGGGAAGCGGCGTCAGGTTGTTCGCCCTCGCGATTTCAGCGATCCGCTCGCGAGCTGCCTTGATCCGTGTCACCACGTCGGCGAGGTAGGTCTGGTCTTCCAGTGCTGCGAGTGCCGCTTCGGTTGAAAGTCTGGGCATGCCAAAATGGTTGCGGATCTTGTCGAAGGCCGAAACCGTGCCGGGCGTACCGATCCCATAGCCCACCCGGGCGCCTGCCAGACCGTAAGCCTTGGAGAATGTCCGGGTGCGGATGACATTCGGCAGGTCGATCAGCGCATCTGCCGCTGGAATGGAGCCTTCCGGCGCGGTTTCGCTATAAGCCTCGTCGAGAATGAGGAGTGTGGTCGGCGGCACGGCGCGGGCGAAGGCAACGACACTGTCCGCGTCCCACCAGCTCCCCATCGGATTGTCCGGATTGGCGAAGTAGACAAGCGGCGCGTTTTCCTGCGTTACGAGTGCAAGCAATGCGTCGAGATCCTCCCGGTCATCGCGATAAGGAGCGGTTACCAGCCGTCCGCCAAAACCGTTGACGTGGAAATTGAATGTCGGGTAGGCGCCGAGAGAGGTCACGACTGGCATGTTGGGCTCGATGACGAGGCGAACGATCAGCCCAAGCAGATCGTCAATGCCTTCGCCAATGACAAAGTTCTCCGCCTTGAGGCCGAGGTGATTGCCGAGCGCAGCTTTCAGCGCGTGGTTTTCCGGGTCATTGTATTTCCAGATTTCGCCGGACTTTTCGGCAATCCTGGCCAGGACCGATGGAGCAGGGCCGAAGCCGCTCTCATTTGCACCAATCCGGGCTCGCACGAAAAGTCCCCGCTGACGTTCGATGGCCTCGGGGCCGACGAACGGAACGGTCGCAGGGAGTGAAGCGGCGAGGGGCGTGAAACGGGAGAAGCCAGTCATAGCGAAGCGGTGTCCGGAGATCGATGTCGATCCGCTCACCATAAGAACCGCAATCGAGGACGCAAGGCCGCGTCGGGCGGAATGAGGCGCCAAAAGCGCCTCCGATGTATCGTGTCAGCGGCCGAGACGCGCGCCGTTGCCGTTCTGGAAAGGCTTGAGTGGCGCGTTGACGGATTCGCCGAGCATGAAGTCGGCACGCACGATCCGGTGCAACATGTGCTCGGAAATCGGAGCGATGAATTTTACCCCGACGCGATTGCCGTTGCGGTAGGCCTCGGCGCAGCCGATCCTGTCGGCAAGGCCGACGATCTGCAGATAATAATGTGAGGAGAGGCCGATGGCCGTCGTCAGCTCGATGGCTGCCCCGCCCTGGGAAATGTCCACCACCTCGCAGCTGCGAATGGTGATACCGGTCAATCCGGGGCGTACCGACATGACCTTTGCAGGCCGGCGAACGTAGAAGCGCTCCCATTTGCGCTCGTACATTTCCGATCGGACCCCAGCCAGATGCGTCGCATTTTCCATCGCCATGTCCGGCTCCCCAACTGTTCTGCGTTACACTGTGAGGGCTAATATTTGCAGTAGCATCAATAAGATCAGTCAAATTTTAAGGATCGCGAATATTCGGCTTTAAAAATGCGGACGGCCGCACATCGCGGCACTTCGCGCGAGACGTGCAAGGGGGCCCGGCTTCAATCGATGTGCAGGGGCAGGTTTTAGTGGCTTGTCTCGAAGGACAGCCGGACCACGTGGTGAAGGAAGTCGGGATCGATCAGCATGTTGAAGCCGACCGTGAGCTTTTCGGCTTCCCGGCGGATCAGGGTGCAGCCGATGTCATCGTGGATTCCGAGGATCTCCAGGAAGAAGTTCGCAGGCACTTCCACATGAGGGGAAACTTCGAGTTCGGCGCCATAGAGCGAAATCGTGCGAATGAGGCAACGCTGGGTCCGCGCCATACTGAGGTGGTGGCCGACGAACACGATCTTGCCGGGGCGATCGATCCTGGATTTCTCGTAGATCTGATCCCGAGGGATGTTCGATTTGGCGTCCGGTATCCTCTGCAAGGGCATGCTACCCTCCTACAGGGTCAAGTTATACTGACACTCTAGGCCAAGGTCCTTACCGGATTGTGCTTGCATTCGGTCAAATGCCGCCGACCTCTGAAAAAGTCGAGATTTGACAGCGGTTTCAGAGATAGGAGACGTGTCTCGAACTGGGGCTGTGCGGCCTTCCATCCGCCGTAAGGTGCCGGTCTGAGGCAGCACTCTCCCCATGCCTGTGTCAGTCGAGCGCAGCCCGAGAAACTTGACCGCAATTCGCCACAAAGCTACGCCTTCTTTCACTTCTGCGCTGCCGGTTGCTCCGGCAGCGATTCTTTTGTCTGGCATGGTGTTTGGAATGACTGACGTGACGGGACGGCTGGTGATTGTCGGAGCAGGGCAGGCGGCGTTCGCACTGGCTGCCAAACTGCGACTGCTGAAGGATACACGTGCGATCACCATCCTCGGTGCAGAGCCAGTTCTGCCCTATCAACGTCCGCCGCTGTCGAAAAAATACCTGCTTGGCGAAATGACCTTCGATCGGCTGCTGTACAGGCCTGAAGACTGGTACGACGAAAACGATGTCGAAATCCGTCTCTCGACGCCGGTTGAGGCGATTGATCGGGAGAACAAGACGGTTCGCCTTTTCGACGGCAGCGACATCGCCTATCAGGCGCTGGCGCTGGCGACCGGCGCCACACCGCGGCGTCTCCCGTCAGCGATCGGCGGCGATCTCGGCGGCGTCTCTACCGTTCGTGACAAGGCTGACGCCGATCGGCTGGCAAGCGAAATGAAGCCGGGGCGTCGTCTGCTGATCGTCGGTGGTGGTTACATCGGGCTCGAAGCCGCAGCTGTCGCGCGGAAGCTTGGCCTGAAGGTCACCCTGATTGAGATGGCAGACCGGATTCTGGCCCGCGTTGCCGCACGCGAAACGGCAGATGCGATCCGTGCAATCCACCTGGCCGAAGGTGTCCGGATCCATGAAAAGACCGGTCTCACGAAACTCATCGGTGATGAAGGTCGGGTAAAGGCCGCCGAGCTTTCGGATGGTCGGGTGATTGACGCAGACATGGTCATCGTCGGGATTGGTGTCACGCCGAATGATCGGCTGGCTGCCGATGCCGGGCTGGAGGTGCAAAACGGTATCGTTGTCGATGCCTATGGGCGAACCTCGGACCCGGCCATTCACGCGATGGGCGATTGCGCCGTGCAAGGATGGAACGGTCAGCAGGTTCGCTTGGAATCCGTGCAGAACGCCGTCGATCAGGCCGAAGCCGTGGCCGCCATTCTGGCCGGTGGTTCAGAACCATACCGGCCGAAACCCTGGTTCTGGTCGGATCAGTATGACGTGAAGCTGCAGATCGCCGGCTTTAATCTCGGCTATGACGAGACCGTGGTGCGGCCCGGTGCAAGGGAGGGCAGTCTGTCGGTCTGGTACTTCCGTGAGGGAGACTTCATCGCCGTCGACGCGATCAATGATGCCAAGGCCTATGTGTCCGGAAAGAAGCTGCTGGAAATCGGAAAACCGGTCGATCGGCTGGCGATTGCGGATCCGAACCTCGACCTCAAGAGCCTACTGGCCTGATCGCCACTCGGTCCGCCTGCGGGGTGGAGAGCTCATCGAAATTATGGTGATACAAAGAAAAGGGCCGGCAGAACCGACCCTTTTTAATGTTCAGGCATGACCGCTCAGCTCGCGGCCGCGGCGCGCTCCAGGATAGGAACGCACATGTCGAGGTCATGGGATGCCAGATGGGCATACCGCATGGTCATGGTCAGCGTCTGGTGTCCGAGCCACATCTGGACGCGGCGAATATCGATGCCGCCCTGGACCAGACGCGAAGCGCAGGTATGGCGCAGCACGTGCGGCACGACATCCTTGTCATCCGCAAACCCGACGGCATCCTTGGCATTGTGCCAGGCGACACGGAAGCGCTGCTGGTCGATCTCGGCGAACGGGCCGGAATAACGGCGGTCCGAGGCTTCGATGGCCGCCAGAGCACGCTGGGTGAGGGGCACCGAACGCGAACGACCGGATTTCGTCACCCAGAAGGTCACGCGGTCTTTATGTATGTCGCCCCAGCGCAGGTTGAGGCCTTCGCTCAGACGGGCTCCGGTATCGACCAGGAACAGGCAGAACCGGTAATAGAGTTCGGAATGCGCCCGGATTTCGGAGAACAACAGATCCTCCTCATCCCTGTCGAGGAAGCGGATGCGACCCGCCTTCTCCTTCTGGCGCTTGAATTCTGGCAGACTGTGAACGTCTCCCATCTTGTTTGCCTTTCGCAGTAGTTTGCTTAAGGCCGCCATCTTTCGATTGATGGTGGCGTTGCTGTTACCGCGTTTGCGCAATTTGCCAATCAACTGGTCGAGCATCTCCTGGGAAAAAGCCGAGAAGCTCGGAAAATCAAGGAGATCGTGAAGCTCTCCGATAAAA
>JAIXSF010000083.1 GCA_027484835.1 Rhizobiaceae bacterium
ACCACCTTCGTCGATCATCCGACCGCGCTGGATGACATCCGCCATGCCATAGGCCATCCAGACCTCGGATGGCAAGCCGTCACGCCCCGCACGCCCCGTCTCCTGGTAATAGGCCTCGACCGAACCCGGCAGATCGAGATGCGCGACGTAACGCACATTCGGCTTGTCGATGCCCATCCCGAACGCAACGGTTGCGACGAGACAGAGGTCTTCCTCTTTGAGAAAGGCATCCTGGTTGGCGTCACGCAGCGCCCGGTCCATGCCGGCATGATAGGGAAGGGCCCGGATACCCTGTTCGTCGAGCCAGCTGGCGATTTCCTCGACCTTGGCGCGCCACAGGCAATAGACGATGCCGCTCGATCCCTTGTGGCGGGAGAGGAACCTGAGCAGCTGCTGGCGCGGCTGGTCCCGCTCGACGATCTCATAGGCGATGTTCGGCCGGTCGAAGGAGGTGGTGAAAACCTGAGCGCCCTGCAGCCCCAGCCGCTCGATGATGTCTTCCCGCGTATGCGGATCGGCGGTCGCCGTCAGCGCCAGCCGGGGAACGCCTGGAAAAAGGTCGGCAAGCTTGCCGAGCTCGCGATATTCCGGCCGAAAATCATGGCCCCATTGGGAGACACAATGCGCCTCGTCGATGGCAAACAGCGCGATCTCCACGCCCTGCATCATCTCGACGAAACCCGCCGTCGCGGTCCGCTCCGGCGTCACATAGAGAAAGTCGAGCTCGCCGCGATCGAGCGCCCGTCGGATCTCGACATATTCCTCGCGCGACAGCGTCGAATTCAGCGCCGCCGCCTTCACGCCGAGCCCTTTCAGCGCCTCGACCTGGTCGCGCATCAGTGCAATCAGCGGCGAAACGACCACGCCCACGCCCGGCCGGCAGAGTGCAGGCACCTGGAAGCAGAGCGATTTGCCGGCCCCCGTCGGAAATAGCACCACGGCATCACCGCCTGATACCACATGGGACACCACTTCCGCCTGCCGGCCGCGAAAGGCCGGATAACCGTAGACGCGCTTGAGCACGGAGAGCGGGCTCTCCAGGGCCGGAGCGGAAAACAGGGGATCGGTCAGGGAGTGAGTCGGCATGCGCAAAGGTCTAGCCGACAGGGCAGGGGATGGCCACCGCAAAGCAGAAGGGCGCCCCTGTGGACGCCCTTTGTCATCATGTTTCGAAGCTGTCGCTCAGGTCCAGCGGTTGAAGTAGCCGTTGACCCTGACCGCCACCTGCTGATGGTTGAGGTTGAGCGCGATGTATTCGTATTGCAGTCCGGTGCTGACGGCGAATTCCTGGAAGGCCTTGTATTCGTGCAGCTCCCAGCCGGGATAGTTGAAGTACTCGTCGAACAGGATGATCGTGCCCGGCACGATGCGATCGCGCAGCTGGGTGAACACGGTCTGCGTCGAAGAGTAGAGATCGCAATCGACATGCAGGAAGGACACCGGTCCCGGATGGGCATCGAGGAACGTCGGCAGCGTGCGGTCGAACCAGCCGACGACCAGCTCGACATTCGGCTCCACCGGCGGCAGGTCGGTGCGGGCGAAGGCGCCTTTTTCATAGCCCTCGCGCCAGCCTTCGGGCAGACCTTCGAAGCTGTCGAAGCCGTAGATCGGGCCGGAGCGCTGCTGGGCGGTGCGGTTGATCGAGCTGCCGGAATAGACGCCGAACTCGAGCGACAGGCCCGGCACGGTGGCGCAGGAAAGGGCATAGTCGAGAACGTCGCTGGAGCTTTGCAGGCGCTTCGCTCCGGTCATGCGCGTGTAGAGATATTGCGATGACGTCATTGCGGCGGAGAGGTTCGCAACCGCTTCCAGATTGTGGGATGCGCCCGGCTTCTTGCCGAGTACCTCATTGACGATGAGGGCCACATACTGAACGAATTGCGGACTTCCGATCTGGATTGCTTCCATGTCGTCTAAGGCCCCTTTTTCCCCGAGCGCTACAGTTGCCCGAGGCTTAGACGGCAGGACTTGCCCGAGGCTTGATCGGGCCTGACGGGTGCCGCCTATCGCTGGAACCCGCCTCGCAGAATGCCTGTGAAGACTTGGAAGGATGCCCTTGCCGGCCATGTCGCCTCATGGTCCTGTCATGCCTCTCCCGCCCCGATGCAAGGTTCCCATGTCCTCCCCCTTGAAGCTCTATCTCGCCGGTCCTGAAGTCTTCCTGCCCGACGCCCGCGCCATCCTCGATGCCAAGGCAGATCTCACCCGCTCTTATGGTTTCGAGCCGATCTGCCCCGGCGATCTCATCATCCCGCCGGCGCCGACGAAACATCAATTCGGTCTCAATATTTCCGAAGTCGACGAGGGCTTCATGAACCGTGCCGACGGTGTCATCGCCAACCTCACGCCGTTTCGCGGCATCGCGGCCGATCCCGGCACGGTCTTCGAGCTCGGCTATATGTGCGGCGCCGGCAAGATCGTCGCCTGCTACACCAATGTCGCCGACAGCCACTACCAGCGCAGCGCAGACTTTTACGGCGGCGCGGTCCATGTCGCAGAAGACGGTCGCAAGCGTGCCCCGGATGGCACCATGCTCGAAGATTTCGAGATGATCGAGAACCTGATGCTGCATGGCGGCGTCGAGCGCCGCGGCGGACCGGTTGCCGTTCATGCCGCCGATCCGGTTCGGCTCTGGACCGATTTCACCGCCTTCGAGCAGTGCTTGAAGCAGCTTGCAAAACGAATCTGAAATCAGCGTCTTGGTCGGGAAATCTGAGATGTCGCCGAGAAAGCCGAGGGCGGCGCTGGGTCGCATTTGCCCTTGGCGCCGAAAAGGCGGTCAACCTCCCCCTCAGAGGGGAGGTCGCCGGAGGCGGCATGTTGCGGGTGAGCCCAGGTCGGCCTTGGATGAGGCCGTCTCTACGGCCTCCGCCAGGTCATCCTCCCATAACACGGGAGGCTCGACAGATCACTTGATCGGTTCGAACACCATCGAGTGGCCGTTGATGCAGTAACGCAGACCCGTCGGCTTCGGGCCGTCGGGGAAGACGTGGCCGAGATGGCCGCCGCAATTGGCGCAGCGGATTTCCGTGCGCACCATGCCGAAGGACATGTCGCGGTGTTCGGTCACGGCATCCGGCTTTACCGGTTCGAAATAGCTCGGCCAGCCGCAGCCGGCGTCGAATTTGGTGTCGGAGACGAAGAGCGCTTCGTCGCAGGCGGCGCAACGGTAGAGACCCTTTTCGAAGTTGTCCCAGTAGGGACCGGTAAAGGCGCGCTCGGTGCCGTGTTCGCGCAGGATCCGGTATTGCTCCGGCGTCAGCTGCTCGCGCCATTCGGCATCCGACTTGACGAGCTTCGGGGCGGTGGTGGAGGCGGTCATGTTGTTCTCCTTGGGCGAGGGGCGGGAATGAGCATAGCCCGCCCGGTGTTGCACTATAGATAGGGTGCCATCCCGGAAGCGGCAATTGTCCCTTCTGTTCCAATGGTCGTTGGAAGTGCCCAGTCCTTTCACAACAAACTGAAGGACTGCCTCCAGCCTTCACCGGAACGTGGCTTGACGTTTCCGTGAACCCTCAACTTGCCGTTTTTGCTTGAGGCGAGGGGGAGCTTGTCTTAACACGATCGCACCTTGTATCGACTGCTGATCGAAAGCCGGTCCGACGCCCACGGGGATATGGAATGCCTGAGATGACGAGCGATCTGACCTGGGTCGCGATGCTGTTGCCGTTTGCCGCTGCCGTTCTCGCGCCGTGGCTCGTCGCCCGGCTCGGCGCAAACGGTGCCTGGATTTTGGCGCTCGCCCCCGCACTCGCCTTCTTGCATTTCACCGGTTTCCTGCCCGAAATCGCCGCCGGCGAACGCGTCACCGGCGGCTACGCCTGGGTGCCGAGCCTCAATCTCTCCTTCTCCTGGTTCATCGACGGACTGTCGCTCACCTTCGCGCTTCTGATCACCGGCATCGGCACGCTGATCGTGCTCTACGCCGGCGGCTATATGAAGGGGCATGCCCAGCAGGGGCGCTTCATCGGGTTCATCCTGCTCTTCATGGGCGCGATGCTCGGCCTTGTCCTCTCCGACGGCCTGCTGATGCTCTTCGTCTTCTGGGAGCTGACCTCGATCACCTCCTTCCTGCTGATCGGTTTCGACCATGGCCGCGAGGCCTCGCGCCGTGCCGCCCTGCAGGCGCTCGTCGTCACCGGTGGCGGTGGTCTGATCCTGCTTGCCGGCATCATCTTCATCTGGAACATCACCGGCGTAAGCCAGCTCTCGCTGCTGCTCGCAACGGGGGACGCGCTGCGCGAAAGCCCGTTCTATCTCGCAGCGCTCTTCCTGGTGCTCGGCGGCGCCTTCACCAAGTCCGCGCAGTTTCCCTTCCACTTCTGGCTGCCCAATGCCATGGAAGCGCCGACCCCCGTCTCGGCCTATCTCCATTCCGCGACCATGGTGAAGGCCGGCGTCTATTTGCTGATGCGCCTCAATCCGGTGATGGGGGCGACCCCCGCCTGGGAAATCCTGCTGCCCTTCTTCGGCGGCATCACGCTGATCGTCGGGGCCGTGCTCGCAGTCCGCCAGACGGACCTGAAGCTGATGCTTGCCTACACCACGGTCGCCTCGCTTGGCCTGCTCGTCATGCTGACCGGCTTCGATACGCCCTACGCCATTGAAGCGGCGGTCCTCTATCTGGTTGCCCACTCGCTTTTCAAGGGCGCACTGTTCATGGTCGCCGGCGCCATTGACCACGAGGCGGGCACCCGTGACATCACGCGCCTCGGCGGCTTACGCAAGCTGATGCCGATCACCTTTGCCGCAGCCCTGCTCGCCGGCATCTCCATGGCCGGCCTGCCGCCGCTCTTCGGCTTCCTTGCCAAGGAAGAGATCTATGCGGCGCTCGCCGGCACCTCGCCGCGCGCCATCCTCTTCACGGCGGTTGCCGTGATCGGCAATGCGCTGATGTTCGTCATCGCCTTCGCCGTCGGCCTCAAGCCCTTCATCGGCGCTGAGGCGCAGACGCCGAAACACGCCCATGAGGGGCCGGTCCTGCTCTGGCTTGGCCCACTGACGCTCGCGGTCCTCTCGCTCGTGGCGGCACTCCTCTCCGGCGTCACGCACCGCTTCATTTCTTCGCCCATGGCAAGCGCAGTGGAGGGCGAGGCGCAGACGATCACCATCAGCCTTGTCCCGCATCTCGGCGCGGCTCTGGCGCTCTCGGTCCTCACCGTCATTCTCGGCGTGGTCCTCTATCGCGGCCTCGATCGCCTGCGCAATGCCGTCGATCGCCTTGTCACCGGCCTTGGCGTCAGCCCGGATCGTGGCTTCGACCATTTCGTCTCCGGCCTTGTCCGGCTGTCTTCTGCCGTCACCCGCATCGTCCAGAACGGCCGGCTCGAAACCTACATCACGCTCTCCTTCATCTTTGTCGCCGCTGTGCTGCTGGTAACGCCGTTCGTCTATGGCGAATTGCCGGCGCGCTTCAATCTGCCGGCGAAGGTCGACCTGCATGAAATGGCGATCCTCGCGATCGCCGTGATCGGTGTCATCGCCGTGCTCACCGCCAAGGACCGTCTGACCGCGATCGTCTGCCTTGGCATTCAGGGCTTTGCGGTGGCGGTCATCTTCCTGCTCTATGGCGCGCCGGACCTGTCGTTCACCCAGTTCATGGTCGAAACGCTGTCGGTCGTCATTCTGGCGCTGGTTATGACCCGCCTGAAACTCTCGCCTTCGGACCACCGGCCGCCACTCGCCCGCCTGCTCGATGGCTCGCTTGCCATCGCCTGCGGCCTTGGCTTTGCGCTGATGCTGGTCGCGGCCACATCCGGTCCCTTCGACAACGCGCTCTCGGCCTTCTTCGCCGAGTATTCCAAGATCATCGCCCACGGCGCCAATGTCGTGAACGTCATCATTGTCGACTTCCGCGGCGTGGATACCTTGGGTGAGATTGCCGTCGTGATGATCACCGGCCTGTCGATCCTGGCGCTGATCCGCATCCGCGTCTCCAGTGGCCCCGCAGCACCGGCATCGCTCGCGCCGGCTGCCGCATCGGCGCCCCAGGTCGCAGCTGCAGACGTCTCGGCCAAGGCGGCGCGTCCGGTCAAGACGAAAGGGGGCAAGCGCTCATGAACACCCTGATCTTCCGCACCATCGCGCCCCTGTTGACCGCTTTGATGCTGCTCTTCTCCATCTTTGTCCTTCTGCGCGGCCACAACGAGCCGGGCGGCGGCTTCATCGGAGGCCTGATCGGCGCGTCGGCCTTTGCGATCTACGGCATCGCATTCGGCGTCCAGGCCGTGCGTCGGGCGCTGAAATATCATCCGATGTCGATCGCCGGCTTTGGCCTGCTGGTGTCCACCATCTCCGGCTTCGTCTCGGCCCCGCTCGGTTACCCGTTCATGACCGGCGTCTGGATCTATCCGAACCTTGCCGGCATCGAAGTGCCGCTTGCGACCGTGATCTCCTTCGACATCGGCGTCTATCTCGTGGTCGTCGGCACCTTCACGTCGATTGCCCTTGCACTTGAAGAAAGGGATGACGGCTGATGGAAGTCATCTTCTCCCTGGTCGTCGGCATCTTCTTTGCCGCCGCCGTCTACCTGATGCTGTCGAAGAAGATCGTCCGCATCCTGCTCGGCGTGGTGCTGCTCGGCAATGCCGTCAACATGTTGCTCTTCACCGCCGGTCGCCTGACGCCCGCCATCCCGCCGATCATTCCCGGCGGCGTCGACGTGCTGCCGGCCGGCACCGCAAATCCGCTGCCGCAGGCCCTGATCCTGACGGCGATCGTCATTTCCTTCTCCTTCTTCTGCTTCCTGCTGGTGCTGACCTATCGCGCCTATCAGGACCTTGGCACCGACGACACCGATGAGATGCGTCTGGCCGAGCCGAAGGACGAGCCGCTGCCACCCGGCGGCTACTGAGCAGGAGATCCAGGAACACCATGGCTGCCCCAACCACCACGCCCGTCGACCTCGCTGCCGCCTATGTCATGGAGCCGATGACGGGTGCCGACTGGCTCGCCGTGACGCCGATGGCGCTCTGCATGACCTTCGGTGCCGTGCTGATGATGATCCGTCACCGCACCGACTGGCATCCGCCGGTCGCGCTGACGGCGCTGGCGCTGCTTGTTCTCAACAACGTGCTGCTCCTGATGCAGGTCGTGTCCGACGGCCCGCTCACCATGATGATGGGCCGCTGGCTGCCGCCGTTCGGCATCGCGATCACGGTCGATCTCACCGGCGCGCTGCTGGCGCTCGCCGCCGCCATCGTCGCCTTCTGCGGCACGCTCTATGCCCATGTCGAGATCAACACCAGCGGCCGCCGCTATGGCTTCTACCCCCTGTTGATGCTGCTGATGGCGGGTGTCTCGGGCGCCTTTCTGACCGGCGATATCTTCAACCTCTATGTCTGGTTCGAAGTGCTTTTGATCTCGTCCTTCGGCCTTCTGATCCTCGGCTCCGAACGCGAGCAGATTGACGGCGCGCTGAAATATGCTGTGCTGAACCTGATGGCGACGACACTCTTCCTGATCGCCGTCGGTTATCTCTATGCGATCTTCGGTACGCTCAACATGGCGGATATCGCGCTGAAGGTCCCGGCCTATGCCGAAACCGCACCGCTGATGACGCTCTCGGCGCTGTTCATCCTTGCCTTCTCGATGAAGGCTGCGGCCTTCCCGGTCAATTTCTGGCTGCCGGCCTCCTATCACACGCCACGCGTCGTCGTCTCCGCGCTCTTTGCCGGCCTGCTGACCAAGGTCGGCGTCTACGCGCTGCTGCGTGTCATGGTCATGCTTTTCCCGGTCGAGCGCGAGGCCCTGAGCCTCGTGATTGCCGTGGTCGCGGCTCTCACCATGATCTTCGGCGCCATGGGCGCGCTGGCGCAGAATGACATCCGCCGTTTCCTCGGCTTTGTCGTGGTCGCCGGCATTGGCAACATGCTGGCCGGTGTCGCGATCGGCGGCGAGATGGCCGTCGGTGCCGCCATCTTCTACGCGCTGCATTCGATCCTGCTGATGACCGCGCTCTATCTCGCTGCCGGCGAGATCGGCCGTCTGGGCGGAAGCTTCCGGCTGGACCGCGTCGCGGGGCTCTGGACCGCGGCGCCGGCCTTTTCCGCCATGGTGCTCGCCCTGTTCTTTGCCGCAAGCGGCCTGCCGCCCTTTTCCGGCTTCTGGCCCAAGGCGCTGCTCGTCAAGGCCTCGATCGATATCGGCGCCTGGTGGCTGGCAGCCTCTGTGCTTCTCTCGGGCTTCCTGACGACCATCGCTTTCGGCCGTGTCTTCCTGTTCTCCTTCTGGCGCCCTGTCGCCGTTGCGGGCTCGGAGCAGACCGCCGTCCCCCCGATATCAGAGAGTGTTGAGCGCTGGCGCATGGCGCCGATTGTCATCCTCACCGGCTTCGTTGTCTGGTTCGGCCTCTTTCCGGACAGTCTGATCGTCCTGACGCAGCAGGCAGCCGCCGGCCTGTCGGATCCGACCGCCTATATCCGCTCCGTCTTCCCCGAAGGAGGTGCCCGATGAGCCTTTATGCTGTCAGCATCGTGATGGCCGTGATCTGGGCCACCGTCTCGGGCAGCTTCACGCTGCTCAACCTGATCTTCGGTTTCGTCCTCTCGCTGCTCACCCTCTGGCTGCTGCGCGAGCGTTTCGTCGGCCGCGAATACACGAGCCGAGCCCGCCGCGTGCTTTCGCTGATCCTCCTCTTCCTGGTGGAACTCGCGAAATCCGCCTGGCGCGTGGCCCACCTGGTGCTCAAGCCGAACATGGATCTGAAGCCCGGCATCTTTGCCTATCCACTCACCGTGAAGAGCGACTGGGAGATCTCTCTGCTCGCCAATCTGATCACGCTGACCCCCGGCACGCTCTCCGTCGATGTCTCGGACGATCGCAGCACCCTTTATGTCCACGCAATCGACTGCTCCGATGTGGAAGCCGCAAGACGTGACATCGCCGAAGGTTTCGAGAAGAAGATCCTGGAGGCCTTTGCCTGATGACCCCGGAGCTGATCGTCGAATATGCCTCGGTCTTTGCCATCGCGATCCTCGTGGTCGCGCTGCTGCTGACCGTCTACCGCGCCGTCGTCGGCCCGACGTTGCCCGACCGCGTCATCGCGCTCGACATGCTGGTCGGCATCGTCATCGGCTTCATCGCCGTCATCGCGCTGCGCACCGGCTACACACTCTATATCGACATCGCCATTGCACTCGGCCTTGTCGGCTTCCTCGCAACCGTTGCCTTCGCCCGCTTCATTCTGGCGCGCGGCAATACCGGGGAAGACGGAGAGAGCGCGGGGCAGGGAACGCCTCAGCCCGCAGTTTCCTCGGCCGGATCGGGTTCCAAGTCCGGCAAAAAGACGGGCGGCTCGAAAGTCGAAAAGGGGCAGGCCTCCGGACAGGCCGCAGGCCCACGTGGCAAGGAGAAGAAGTAATGTCGATGGTCGCTGCTCTTCTGGTCGCAGGTCTGATGGTGGTCGGTGCCCTGTTTTCGCTGGTTGCCGCAATCGGCCTTAATCGGCTCCCCGATCTGTACACCCGCATGCATGCCGCATCGAAGGCGGGCACTGTCGGCTCCGGCCTGCTGCTCTTGGCTGTCGGCCTGCACGCCGCCGACATCGCCACCTTCGGCCGGGCCCTTGCCGGCATCATCTTCTTTATTCTGACCGCGCCGGTCTCCGCGCATCTTCTGGCCCGCGCCGCCCACAAGGTTGGCTACAAGCTTTCGTCAGCATCGGTGCGTGACGATATGATCAGATAATCATTCTGACCTTATTGCTGGTTGAATTGCCTCATCTTTTGAAATCCAAGGCATAATTTGCAGTGCAAATGTCGACCAAGGTCGAATAGAAAACTTTTATACCCGTTAAATCTAGTAGAAATATCCGGTGGACATTTGTCGCCGGAATGGTAATTCACAGACGAGAGCGCTGATCTGCTGCGTTCCGGTGATGAAAATGAAGTTCAAACTCAGGTATTGGCACGTTGCCGCCCCTGATCTTCGTGGATATCGGCGTTGCAGAAGCCCGGACGGTTTGGGGACCGTGCGGAATGTTTGGTGATCTTCAAGGGGCTGGTTTTCATCTTTCCTGTCCGCACTCGATGCGGGAAGGAAAGAATCGAGTATTGTCTGCAGGCGACGGCGGATCTCTGCGGAAAATGAACAGGAGAAGTGAATGAGTGAAGAACAACAGGGTCCGAGCCAGCAACTGCTAGTGGAGCTTACAGCCGACATCGTCGCTGCTTATGTCAGCAATCACATGGTGCAGGTCAGCGATCTGACCAACCTGATCGCCGATGTCCATCAGGCCTTGAACAACACCGCCTCGCCGACCCCGGCTCCGGTCGTTGTGGAAAAGCCGAAGCCCCCGGTCCCGATCCGCAAGTCCATCGAGGACGACTATCTGATCTGCCTCGAAGACGGCCAGAAATTCAAGTCGTTGAAGCGTCACCTGATGACCCACTACAACATGACGCCAGAGGAATATCGCGAGAAGTGGGGCCTGCCGGCTGATTATCCGATGGTCGCTCCTGCCTATGCCGAAGCGCGTTCGCGTCTCGCCAAGGAAATGGGCCTCGGCCAGCGCCGCAAGCGCGGCAAGTAATTCTTCCTGCCTGCCTATGCGGCAGACAGCAGAGCAAGTTCAGACGTAAGGCCGGTCGCGAGACCGGCCTTTTTGCTGCGGGAAAAAAGGAAAATATTCCGCACTTGATGGATGGAGGTAGCACCGAGAAGTCCAATCCAGATCGAAAATCATCTTTCCCCTCAAAACAGGGGGTTCAATTACAGCTGCACTCTGATAGCTTGAATAGGAAGAAAATCCTATTTATGAGGGTGCCATGATCGTTGAACCTCAACCGTCTTCCGACCAGCCAGCCCATCCGTCCACGCAGCCTTCTTCCCTGCAAGCCGCCTCGCCGCTTCAGTGGGCCGTCGAAAGCGACGCCGACGGCGCTCCGCCTCACGACCGAGCACTGACGGCAGAGCGGCGCCTGCTCTGCATGATCGTCCGGCAACTCACCGAGGAATTGCTGCGCGCCACCGGCCTTGAAAGCAGCGAGGATCCGGGCCGCCGGGCGACGAGCCACGTGCGACAGGTCGCGATGTATGTTTGCCATGTCGCCTATTCTATGCCGATGGGCGAGGTGGCCCAGGCCTTCGGCCGTGATCGCTCCACCGTCGGTCATGCCTGCCGGATGGTCGAGGACCGGCGTGACGGCCGGGCCTATGACACCTTCGTCGGGATCGTCGAACGCATGGCGAGCGCCGTGCACCTGCTCGCCGGCCGGCGCATCTGAACTCGGAGGAGAGACAATGACCCGCAGCGAAAGAAAGCAGATCCGGCAGATCCTGCGCCGCGCCCTGGCCGGTCCGCTCCCGGCTTCGATGGCAAAGCTGAGGCCAGCCTCCTCGGGCAAGTCTGCCGCCGCCACGACGCTGACTACGGACGAGACAGGCCTTGAGCTCTTTCCCTGGCTGGTCTCTGAGGGGCTGCTCGCGCCATCCGCCGAAGGCTACGTCGCGACTGCCGAAACCGCCGCATGGCTGCGCCGTGACCTCTGCGACCTTCCGGACGAGGCCCATGCAAGCCAGCATCGCAGCATCGCGGTCGAAACGCTTATCCTGCCCGAGGGGCGTCGCTCCGTACGCCGCAATCTGCAAGAATCGCCGCTTTTCCCGCTGCTCCGCCTGAAGGAGAAGGATGGCCGGGCTTTTCTGCCCGAAGATGCGATTGCAGCCGGCGAACGACTGGCCGCCGATTTCGACTTTGCCGGTCTTCAGCCGCGCATCACGGCAAGCTGGCAGCCGCGCCTCTCCAGCCGGAGCACCGGTGCGGCGCCGGCATCGGTCGACCTCGCTGACAATTGTCTCGCGGCCAGAAAACGCGTTACCCGTGCCGTCGAGGCCATGGGCCCCGAACTCGCGGGCGTCGCCCTCGATGTCTGCTGTTTCGGCAAGGGGCTGGAAACCGTCGAGCGCGAACGCCAATGGCCGGCCCGTTCTGCAAAACTGATGCTGCGTGCGGCCCTTCTGGCGCTTGCCCGCCACTATGCTCCGCCGCCGGTCCGGTCCCGCCCGCGTCACTGGGGTGAGGCAGGCTTTCGGCCGGAAATCGGATAAGTCACGGGCCGTGGCGCGACCCGCCCCGTCACACCAGCCGGCGCGCCGCCTCTTCGCGGATCCGCTGGATCATCGAGCGCAGGCCGTTCGCCCGCTGGGCGGTCAGATGTTCGAGCAGGCCGATCTGCTTGAAGAGATCCAGAGCGTCGAAGGCGACAACGTCTGAGGCCTTCTTGCCCGAATAGGCCTCGAGCACGATGGCCACCAGCCCGCGCACGATGAAGGCGTCGCTGTCGCCACGAAAGGTCATCACCGGATCGGCGCCATCGCCGGATGTTACCGACAGCCAGACCTGGCTTGCGCAACCCTGCACCTTGTTGTCTGCGGTCTTCTCTGCATCCGGCAGGTCAGGCAGTGCCTTGCCGAGCTCGATGACATAACGCATCCGGTCCTCCCAGTCCTCAAGGAAGCCGAAGTCGTCGATCATCTCGTTCAAAGTCGCCATGCTGCCCACCGATGCGTTTCGTCGGACCGATATAGGCCAGACAACAATGCTTTTGAACCGGCTGCGGCAAGGAAACATGTCGATGGGCTGTCATACACAGGTAGAGCAGTCACGTGTCCTCTAACGTGTCCGGATCGTCGAGCTCAGGCATGGTTATCTGCATGCGTCCATGGCGGATCGTCACGATCTCGATGGCGCCATCTCGCAGACGATAATCGAGAAGATACTCGCCCACGACCAGGGTGCGAAAGCCGGCGATCTGCAGCCCGTGCATCGTGTTGCCTGCATCCGGAAAGTCCTGCAGCAAGGTCCGTGCCCGCGTCATGGACTGAACGAAAGCCTTCGCCGCGGACGGGCTTCGCTCCCGGAGATAGGTGCTCTCGCGCCTTAAGTAGTCTGCGGCCTTGCGAGAAAGCCGGATAGAGATCATGCCACCTTACCGGCGATGATGCGGTCCATTTCGGCGAGCACGGCGTCGAAGTCCTCATGATCGCCAGCGTCGAGCTGTGCGCGCCCTTCGATGGCCGCGAGGACATCTGCCCCCTCATGAAGAAGGTAACCTTTCAGGGCGCGCAGAATGATGTAGCTCCGCGAGCGTTCCGTGGCCTCTGCGATACGATCGATGTCTGCGAGGATGTCGGACGGTATCCGCAGTGTCACGGATTCGCTCTGCTTTCCCTGGGCCATGACCTGCTCCTGTTGCGCGAAAGACAATGTAAGACAAATCACCGTCCTTCTCAACTTGCGCAAGCCCCTGCCACACCGACAAGGAAAAAGCCGCGCAGCTTGCGCTACGCGGCCCGGCAAATGCCGAATTCAGTCAGGGACAGGCAGACAGGCATCCGGTCTATGGCAGGACCGGGTGCAAGCGGGGAAGGGGCGGGCATCCGCCCCGGAATTCCTGGATGAGTGCCTGTTGGCAATCGGAGGGGGCGAAGGCCCTTAAGGCTTCGGCGGTTGGTAAGGCTTCGGCAGGTGCTTGGGTCGGGCCTCCGGCGATACCGTGCCGGTGATGACCGGTGGATCAGCCTCGGCGCTGGCAAGCCGGGGCGTTTCGACGGCAGGCTTGACGACCTCGACCACGCCGGTCTTCGGTGCGAGACCTTCGTCAGCAACGGCCGTCGCGCCGTCGTCGGTGAATTGCTTGTCGAGCAGCTGGTAGGCGACAAGCGCCCCTTCGCGGGCCCGCTGGCCAAGCGCCTGGAACGTCTCGGCACCCTTTTCGCAAACCTCGGGCTTCTCGACGCAAAGCGACGTCACATACTCATAGGCGCCGCTGGCGGCGGTGATGGCCGCACCCATGTCGAAGCCGGCGCCATCCTTTTCCTCGGCCGGTGGAGCCGCGAGGAAAGACAGCGCGACAAGCGTCGCGGTGCAGTAGATAGATCCCTTGATCAGAAACCACATGGTCTTCACCAAATCCCTGTTGCCGGTCGTTGCCGGAGCGGTCCGGGTTTCTCCCCGAACTCGTGAACGCCACCCTAGGTTTGATTCGCCAAAATCGCTTTTCAAAACCCGCTCGGCTTTGAGGCGAATTTGACTAAAATTCGAACGATCTTCCCGTTTTCCGCGAGCTCCGTAAAACTTTAGCGGTCGGCGTTAAGCATAAATGTGGCGGCCGCCCGACAATCCACCGGATCTCGCGGCCCCAGCGCAACACAACTGTTAACGCGTCTTCGAAAAATTGAATGATTTCAGCGCTTACGCCCCGTTAACCATGAACTGGAAAGCCTCATCCTGCTGTCCTGTTTCGGGTCAGAACGCCCGTTTTGAGCCTCTCCCGGGCCTTCCCCTTATCTATTCCTTAAGCGCGTCCGGCCTATCTTCTGCGGGTAAATCAGAGGAACCGGTCGCGGATTTCTGGCGTGGTTGTATTGCGTAAAGTGTCGGATGCACTGGCGGGAACGATGGACGGGCTATTGGCCCGGCTGCTGTCGCGTCATGCCGGTGGCCGTCCCGCCGATTGGGCTGAAATTGCAGCCCTGCGTCGGTTGATGCTCATCCTGTCGCCGGCCTTGATCATCCTTCCCGCAGGCCTCAGCACGCTCTATGGCGCGGCAACCGGCCTGCCGATCGGCTTTGCCCTTGTCACCGCCCTCAATCTGCTGGCTGCCGTGGCCCTGGTGTCCGGCCGCCGTCTGGGCGCCGTGAACGCCGTTTCCCGCGAAGCGATTGCCGAGCCGCAATTCGCTGACCCCTATGAATTCTGCCCCGGTCTGTTCCTCGCCATCGATCCGGCCGGCATCGTCCGGTCCGCTGGCGGGCGCGATCGTCAGATGTTCCTGTCCTTCCTGCGCGAGCCGCTGTCGCGGCCCTTCGTCGAGCAGGTGCATGTCTCCGATCGGCTGGCCTTCGTCCAGGCGCTGGACGAGCTTCGCCTCGGCGCCGACGTCGTGGTGGCTGACCTGCGTCTCGACCGCCCCGTGATCGGCCTCGACCAGGCCCAGTTCCTCAATGTCCGCCTGGACATGACCGCCGTGCGCGCCGAAGACGGTTCGCTTGCCTCCGTTCGAGCCCAGATGCTCGACATCGAAGGCGAGATGCAGATGCGCGATGCGGTCGCCCGCAAGGAAAAAGAGGCAAGCGCCGCCCACGAGATCAAGAGCCGTTTTCTGGCCGCGGTCAGCCACGAGATGCGCACGCCGCTCAATGCCATCCTCGGCTTTTCCGACATCCTCGCCGGCGAGTATTTCGGCAAGCTCGAAAACGACCGCCAGCGCGAATATGTCCAGCTGATCCGCCAGTCCGGCGCGCATCTCCTGTCGGTCGTCAACACCATGCTCGACATGTCGAAGATCGAGGCCGGCCGTTATGAGCTGATGCTGGAGGATTTCGATCTGGCGGACTCGCTGATCGAATGCGAACGCATGCTGTCGCTGCAAGCCCAGACCAAGGGCGTCAAGCTGACCAGCCGTTTGCCGCGGGGTCTTGGCGAGATCACCGCGGATGGCCGGGCGCTGCGCCAGATCGTCATCAATCTCGTTGGCAATGCCATCAAGTTCACCGATGCCGGTGGCGCCGTCATCATCGATGCCGTCCGGTCCGGTCACGAAGTCACCATCAGCGTCAGCGACACCGGCATCGGCATCGCGCCTGAAAAGATGGCGCTGATTGGCCGGCCGTTCACACAAGTGCAGAACGATCTCAATCGCCACTACGAGGGTTCCGGCCTGGGACTTTCGCTGGTAAAAGGTCTGACGGCTCTTCACGGCGGCACGTTCCGGATCGAAAGCCGGCCGGGCGAGGGGACCGTGGTCATGGTCAGCCTGCCGGTCGACGGCTCCGGTGCCAAGGCTGCGGATGATACCAACATGGTCGAATTCCCGCCGCGCCTCGCAGAGGCGGGAGCCGACCGCAAGACGGGTGGGAAAGCACCGGGGCATGACCAAGCGGAAGCGAAAATCGCCTGAGAAGAAGAAGCAGGGCGCAAGCGCCTTGCTCGTTCTGTCCAGGGGCGCAGGCGCGCTCGCGCGGCTGGCCGGACGCTATCCGCGTTCCGTCGGCGGCGCGTTCTGCTTTGCCATCGTCTTCGGCACCATCTCTGCCAACGCCCTGTGGTATCAGCCGGGTCAGCATCCGTCTCCGTTCCTTCGCACCCGTGACGCCGAGGATTTCACCGCTCTGGCCGGCGTTCCGCGTGCCCCGCTCCTGAGTGAACGGGATGACGAAACCGTCACCACCTTCCGCATCCAGCGCGAGGCCGAAGAGGCAAGCGCGCCGCCGCAAGATCCGGGCGACGCCCCGGCCGAAACGACGCTGGCCAATCTTCCGGCCGACCTTCCGGCCAATGCCGACGACACGGCAGACCTGATCCGCAAGGTCCAGGCAGAACTGCTGCGCCGCGGCCTTTATGACGGCGAGGCGGATGGCGTCATCGGTCCGCGCACCGAGACTGCGATTGCGGTCTTCCAGAAGTCCGTCGGCATGGAAGCAAATGGCCTGGTAACGCCGGAACTGCTCGCAGCCCTTACCCTCGACCGGGGCGTGACTGCCGCCGTGCCTGCCCAGCGTCCGGTGATGGATCTGAACGCGCCGAGCGAAGATCCGGTTGCCGCCGCCATCCGCAGCGCCGAGACGAATGTCGTGACCGCACCCCGCCGGCCCGTCACGGCCGCCAAGCCCGTACCGCCGGCTGCCGTCGAGGCGACCGCGCCGCCACCGGTCCAGCAAGCGAATTTCGATCCCGGCCTCGTCATGGAAATCCAGCGCGGCCTCTCCAATATGGCCTACAAGAACATCCGCATCGACGGCGTGCCGGGGGAGGATACCCGCGCCGCGATCCGCCGCTTCGAACGCCATTACCAGCTCCCCGAAACGGGTGAACCCAGTGCAGCCGTCCTGAAGAAACTCAAGGACATCGGTGCGCTCTAAGCCTTTCGGCTAAGCGAATTTTCGCAGTCTCTAAAGAAAGCCCTCATTAATCATACCAGTGTTACCCTTCTCCGGTTCGAGGAGGATGAAGCATGACAGCTGCGATGATCGCGCATCACGACGACGACCCGCATTCCGGGGAGCCGGTGACAGCACCGCGCCCGGAGGCAGACGCCGCCACCCTGCGGGACATCGTCCAGCGCCTGGCCGAAGAGGCCTCCACGCTCGGCGTCGACCTCGTCGATATCGCCGGCGCAATCCAGGATGTCGCCGGCATCTCCAAGCGCCATGCCGTCACCTTCGATGGCATCACCCGGACAGCCCTGTCGATCGCCGACACCAATCGCGATGTCGCAGCCACCCTGCGCGAAACGGATCAGACTGCGGGCGAAGCCCGCCGGATGCTGACCGACAGTGCCACGCGCCTCACCGGTGCCGTCGGCAAGATCGACCACATGGTTTCGACATCGGAAGAGATCGGCACCGAGATCGGCAGCTTTTCCCAGTCGCTTGCCGAGGTCGACAAGGTGGCCGAAGAGATCGGCACCATCGCCCGGCAGACCAACCTGCTTGCCCTCAATGCCGCCATCGAGGCGGCCCGGGCAGGCGAGGCGGGCAAGGGCTTTGCGGTCGTTGCAGCCGAAGTGCGCGCGCTTGCCCTGCAGACCTCCCAGGCCACCGGCGCCATCCAGGAAACACTCAACCAGATCCGCCAGAAGATCGTCCGCCTCTACGAAGCCGGACGCGGCGCGACCGAGAGTGCCCGCGACGTGCGCGAGACCTCGAAGGCCATGAACAATTCCTTCTCCGCCATGGAGCAGGTGATCACCCGGATCCTCGATGGCTCCTCCGCCATGGCCCAGACTACCGACCAGGTCGATCGCCAGTGCTCGGAATTTGTCGCGACACTCAACGACATGGCCGCGGAAGTGCGCCAGTCCGACCACCATCTGCAAAAGACGGCGGGCCGGGTCGACAAGGTCGTCGCCCTGTCGGAAACCCTGATCCAGCTCACGGCAAGTGCCGGTATCCGCACGGCCGACAGCGACTGGATCGATACAGCCGTTTCCGTCGCCGACCGCATTTCGGCGGCCTTCCAGCACGCCGTCGACAGCGGTCGCATCCGCCAGTCGGATCTCTTCGACCGCAACTATCGCCCGATCCCCGGCACCGATCCCGTCCAGATGCTGACGGCCTTCACCGACTTCACCGATCAGGTGCTTCCGTCGATCATCGAGCCGATCGCCGCGTCCTCTGATCGTATCGGCTTCTGCGCGCCCGTCGACGAAAACGGATATCTTCCCACCCACAACAAGAAGTTCTCCGCTCCACAGCGCCCGGGCGACACCGTGTGGAACACCGCCAATTGCCGCAATCGCCGCATCTTCAACGATCGCGTCGGCCTCGCGGCCGGGCGCTCGACGGCACCCTTCCTCGTCCAGACCTATCGCCGCGACATGGGCGGCGGCAACTTCGTGCTGATGAAGGACATCTCCGCCCCGATCTACGTCGGCGGCCGCCACTGGGGCGGGCTGCGGCTGGCGGTGAAGGTGTAAAGCGTCGCTTGACGCAATACGCCTCCGGGCCTATTTTCAGGCATGAGGATAAGGTCCGTTCTGCACAAGGGACTGCGTCGTTTGATCGAAGCGGATGACGGGTCCGGCCTTCAGCCGGCCGTCGTGCCGAAGCTCCGTCGCATGGTGTCGTTCCTCCAGGACATGCAGCGCGAGGATGAACTGCACGATATCCCGAGTTGGAAGGATCATCGCCTCAGCGGGGATCGGAAAGGCACATGGAGCCTCTTCGTCACGAAGAATTGGAGGCTGACCTTCCGTATCGACGGTGATGCCATCGAGATCGTTGATCTTAACTACGAAGATTACCACTAGGGGGCAGGGATGAACATGGACGCGGGCTATCGCATGAAGTCGCCGGCTCATCCGGGCGAGTTCATCCGGCATGAAATCATCGAGCCGCTCGGCCTCAACGTGACGTCCGCGGCAGCCGCCTTGGGTGTGACCCGTGCCGCCCTGTCCGCGCTTCTCAATCAACGGGCAAGCTTGTCCCCCGAGATGGCCCTGCGCATCGAGAAAGCCTTCGGCGTGTCGATGGATACCCTCATGCGCATGCAGAACAGCGTCGACATCGCGGCGGCAAGACGTCGGGCTCACGAGATCGTGGTGGCCCCATACAAGGCTGCTGTGTGAAGCCCTTTTTGGACCAAGGCGGCACGATACCCTCGACGCCGCCCCAGCAATCCCCTAGACCGCTCTGATGCGCATCCGCTCCGACATCTTCGTCTCTGCCCTGACCCGCCGCGTCTTTGCCGATGGCGGCTATGCCGCCGTGGTTGCCAAGGGTTCGGAAGCATCGGGTGCGATCTTCGTCCGCCAGCGGTTCAGGGATGGTCTGGAGACGCTCTACGGCCCCGCACCGCAGGCCGTGATCGATGACGAAACACGCGACGACCGGATCTTCGAGCCGCGCCTCATGCGCGTCGAGGCTGAGGCCGTCGAAGCCCTGATCGCCCGCGAGCGGAAATTCGACAGCGATCTCTGGCTGGTCGAGATTGAGGTGCAAGATCTCGGCACCTATCTCACCCTGGCGGATCAGGAGGACTGAGCAGCTTCCGCGGTCTGGTCCGGTCCTGTCTCAGCGCTTGCGCGCCCTTAAAACCTGGCGGCCGTGCTCGTCACCGACCGGTTGGCGCTTGGCCGAGGCCTGGTTGGCAGCGCTCAGCGGCGTCGCCTCATCGTTCCGGGCCCGGGCGACCTGTGGTGCGGCCGGCAGTTCTTCGCCGGCAAAGGTGTAGCGGTCGGCGCGGATCCAGCTGTCGATGCGGGCCTCGGCCTCGTCGGCATCCATGCCGAAGAACAGCGCTTCTGCGCGGCTCATGTCCTGGTCCCGCCGCGCAAGATGCGGATAGATGTGCTCCAGCACGAACACCGCCTCTACCGGGTCCATCGCAACACCGGCCAGTGTGGTGGCCAGTTGCCGGCCGGAAATGTCGAGCAGGATACGCTCGGCGAGCCAGCGGCTCGAGGAGAGGAGGTCGGCAAGCGTCGTGGCAAACAGGCCGCCGTCGTGGGCACGGGCAAAACGAACCAGCAAGGACGTCTGCAAAGGCGTCGCCTGGCGACGGCCGAGCCGGTCGGCGGCGGGCGGCCGCTGCTGATAGGCGAGACGCTTGATGGTCTGGCGCAGAGCCTCTTCGGGCGTCTGCGCCGGAGCCGTCGTTTCCGACGCCTGAACGGCGCCGGGCAGGTCCTTCATTTCGAGCTCGGCCATCACCTTGTCGAAGCTCGACGGGGCGGCCATCTGCCTTGCTTTTGCCTTTTCCAGCGTCGGGATCGGCGTCTCGACGGCCGTTTCCGGCGCCTTTGCCTTTTCCGGTCGCGGCGGCAGGGCATGGCGCAAGGAAACGAGCGCATCGATGACAGTCGGCGACAACCGCTCGCGCTTGACGATGGCGCGTGCGTGATCGGCACCTTGCGTGCGGGCGATCATGATCAGCATGTCGTCGGAGAGCGCCGGAGAAATGGCAAGGAATGGAGCAGCAATCGAGATCGGTTGGGAGGCAATGAAGGCCGCCACCGAAAGCGGCAGGCTCGGGCTCTGCGAAAGGGCAGCCACGGCCTCGCGCCGCGCCTCCATCGATGATCCTGCAAACAGCGGCTGGAACAGTTCGGCAAATTGTCGGAGTTCCGACTTGCCGGGGAAGGAGAGCGCCTGGAAACTCGTGACCGTGGCCATCAGAACGACATCCTTGTTCCGCGCGCCGGCCGGCCTTTCAAGCTCCCTGAACTGTTCGCTCACGACAAACTCCAACGCAATACAGATATGCGCCAGATTAGAACAAATTTGTTAGCAAGCTGTTAACTAACCTATGGCTTCTTGTGCCCAGGCGGATGGTCAAGTCAGGCGATTCGCCGCATGTTTCCGATATTAGGCATATGCGTACCCCGTTTCGTGGGGTGAACCGCGACAGGGGGAACGCGTCGGAGAAAGGCGCAGATGACCCTGGTTCGTGTGAGACTTTCCGCAACATGAACCAGATTGTGCCGGCCCTCGTAAAAGGAGGGCAGGGCGAGATGACCCTCTCGACCCTCTCGATCTTTCTTCTCGAAAGGATACGAGCATGGCGGATATCATCAGAATTTCAGACCGGCTGAGCCTCTCGCGCCGTTCGACCCGCACGGGCGAACACAAGGCGCAGATCCTCTTCTTCACCGGCATTCGCTACGAACGGCTGGATCCCAACGCCATTTGGCCGCGGGTGGAGCTGCCCACGCTTCCCGCTCTTCCGGCGCCACAAGGGCCCGTTTTCGGTCCCGGCCGTCGCCCCTGGTAAATCCGGCCGGGACGCTTCCACAATCGGCGACGGTTGCACTCGGCCGCGGCGATCGCTGCGCGGCATGGGTGAACCAGGCAGATCACGTTCCCGTGAATGTAGCGCTCCCGGAGAGCCGAATGTAAGCAGTTTAACTTACTTTTATAGAATAAAATTAGAATATCAGATTGTAAGAGACGCTAATGATATTCTGGAGCCCTGACCTGGGTTCGATGCTGCGGAGCCGCACTTTTTCTCATGATAATGATGATTGCCAAGGACCGCCTCCGCAAAGGTATGTTCGTCGAAAGTGTCTCCTGTCCAAGCCGGGAATTTGCGCGGCGCCGCTTCCTTGTGAAGAGCGATGCCGAAGTCTCCGAAATCCTCGCGACATCCGCGCTTGAGATCGCCATCAACGTTCGGCTCGGCCTCGATGCAGACGGGCGTGCACCCGAAGCCGGGCAGAAGGCCTCTCGCCGGTCGCCGGCGCCATCCGCAGAACCCAGTGCTGTGCGGGGGGAAATGTCCCAGTCCGCCAAGGCCCTGCGCGCAAGCCTCGGCAATATCGTCGCCGGCGGAGCACTCGATCTTTCGGATCTGTCCCAGGCCTCTGATGCCAATGCGGACATCTGGTCCGACAGCACGGTCATTGCGCTCGAAGTTACCCGCTTGAAGAGCAAGGACGAGACCACCTATCTGCATTCGCTGGCCGTCAGCGGGATGATGACGCTGCTTGCCCGGTCGCTCGAAATGGACGAGGAGACGATTGCAGTCCTCGGTGTCGCCGGCATGCTGCATGACATCGGCAAGCTTCTCATTCCCGACGAGATCCTGACCAAGCAGGGCAAGCTGACGGACAAGGAGCGTCAGATCATCCGCAACCATCCGGAAGCGGGCTACCGCCTGCTGCAGGCCCATCCGGAACTGCCGCCGGTGGTGCTCGACATCTGCCGCCTGCACCACGAGGTCCTCGATGGCTCCGGCTATCCGCTCGGATTGCGGCAGAAGGATCTGAGCCTGTGCGTTCGCTTAAGCACGGTCTGCGACGTCTTCGAGGCACTCACCTCGGTCCGCCCCTACAAGCGTCCCTGGACGACGAGCGAGGCGCTGGAATGGATGTTTGCCCGGCCGCATTTCTATGACCGCAAGATGGTCATCCGGCTTGGCAGCGTTCTTGCCGAAACGCCCGTCAACTGACCAGCGCCGCGCCCTTAAGACGGGTCGTGTAACAATCGCAGCTCTCTCAGCGCCCGGTAAACGGCAGGCACTCCGCATCGGCAAGGAAGGTGCGGGCTTCCGCTTCGTAGCTTGCCTGCGGCGCCAGCACCCGTAGCACGACATAACCTTCGGTCGCCGGATGCTCGACCAGAATGGTCTCGGCCAGCGCCGCAATCGGTGTCTTTCTGAGCTGCGCCACCTGCACGGGCGTTGCCACCAGCACGTCGAGATCACCCGCAACAGACGTGCGGTCGTTCATCGAGAACACTTCGTTGGCGTCCCGGTCGTAGATCGCCACCGACCAGAAATCCACACCGCCACCGAGCGCCACCAGAGAGAGCGGCTGGCGCTCGATATCGAAGTGGCAGACGGCGACCCTGAGATAAGGGTCGAGGCTGGACAGGCCCACCGCATCGGGCGTTGCCGACAGCGCATGAAAGACGAAGGGCGCACCCTCGGATGTCACCCGCGTATAGGCGTCCCGGCCGGTGAAATGCGGCACGCCGAGAATGATGATGATGTGCAGGAGCACGGCCCCGAAGATCCCGGTCAGGAGAGCGTAGAGAAGCTTGCTCATTGGCCACACCCGATCTGTTCGATGACCGGCATGGAGAGACCCGACAGGCCCGTCGAGGCGGCAGCCGGCGTATCGAGCAGTGTCAGCACCAGCTGGAAGGCGCCGGTGTCGGGAATGGCAAGCCAGTTGCCGGCCTTCGCCGTGCGCGAGATGACGATATCGAATGTCCCGTCACGGCGGCGCAACACGGTCTGCGAATTCTTCGCGACCGGCAGCTCGGCCCCCGCATTCAGGGGATTGCCGTCGGCATCCGCGGCATAAAGTGTCCAGAGCCGGGTCGTCGGTGTGCGCCCGCTCATGCGGTAGGAGCAGGTGCCGGTCAGCGTAAGCCCCTTGGCGTCCCGGGCAGCGGTAAACTGCAATCCCTCCGCCGAACCATAGAGAAGGCGTCCGCCCTTGGCGCGGTGCGCCTTGGCATAAGGATCGGCCGCGGCCGTCTGCGCCGCTGGAAACGCCCGCCACCCTGCCACCTCGATCGCCCCGAAACCGACGGACGCATTCAGCATCGACAGCGCCGACAGGATCCCGCCGGCAAAGGCGATGATCAGCGCAGTGGCGACGATGAGAGGAACACGAAACACGGGCGGGACGAGACCTTGAGAAACGGGCGCAAGGCGCCAGGCGGCAGTGCCCGAGGGGTATCACTGATTCGGGAGGGAGGGAAGTTTGGGGGTGTGGCAGTGATTGGAAACAAAGGTGGGCAAGGCCCCTCATTCGCCAGTTGGCACCTTCTCCCCGCGCGCGGGAAGAAGGCCAATTTCGAGACCGCTTGCTCAACCATCTCCCCGCCCGCGGGGGATGGCAGTGTGAGGGCGCTTGCTCAGCTTGAATGCCTGTTCGGGCAGGCCTACCGCAGAACCCCGGCCGCCAGCGTCCGCTGGATGCCACGCACATCCGTGCCCTTCTTCAAGGTCTTCGTGACCGGTTCGTGGGAACCCGAAACCCAGATCTTCAGCTCGCTGTCGAGGTCGAAGGTGCCGGCGGTTTCGACGGAAAAGCGGGTGATGGCGCGGTAGGGTACGGAGGTATAGTCGACCTTCGAGCCGGTGATGCCCTGCACATCGATCAGGATCAGTCGCTTGTCGGTAAAGACGAAGACGTCCCGGATCACCTTGTAGGCGAGCGAGACCCGCTCGCCTTCGATCAGAACGCCATCCAGCCGCTTGGCAAGATCGGAAGGGTCCACGCTCGATCCATGGCCCAGCAATCCGTCAAACAATCCCATCTTGATCTCCATTTATGGTTCGAAAGGCAGATGGTGAGGCCCGGCGCTGCCTTCAAGCATGGCCCGCCCCCTTCAAGGCCTTTCGTTCATCCCGCCTTTTCGTAGAACGCCTCGATCGTCGCCACCTCGAGCCCGAGTTTTGTCAGCGACGCATGCACGCTCATGTGGCGATCGTCATGCAGGATGAACCAGTCGTCGAAGCCGAGTCTGCTCTTCGAGCCATCGGCCTGCGGGACGTCACGGGAATACTGCCAGCGGAAGGCCGATCCGGCCTGTTCGCCTTCTGCCGCGCCATCGATCAGCGTTTCGCGGCCCTCGTACTGGTTTTCGCCCCGCTTCAGGATCGTCCAGGTGAGTGTGTCGGAATGGCCGTCGTCGAAGAAGTAATCCTCCGTCAGCGAGAGCACGTTGGCGGTCGCGTCGAAGCGTCCACGGGCGTCGATGGTGAAGCGGTTCTGGAACCCGCCGAGCCGCCCGATCGTCACGCCATAGCCGCGCAGCGTGCCGGAGAAAAACTCTTCCAGAATGAACCTGGGCTGCCTGTCTGCAAAATCCTCGAGTTTCACGCGTCTCTCCTGGGTTGGGTGTGACGAGGGAAACACGGGTCTCGGCTCTTCGGTTCCCTGAAGTCGGACCCCGCCCCATCACCCCCTTACCCTTTTCGTCGGGCCGCGCTATCTGGTCATCAGACAACCCCATTTCGAGGAGTATCACCATGGGCAAGCGGATCGTGTTCACCGGCGGCAGCGGCAAGGCAGGGCGCCATGTCGTGCCCTATCTGCTGGGCCAGGGTCACAAGGTGCTGAATGTCGATCGGGCCGTTCTGGATGTGCCGGGCGTTCATACGCTGTTGACCGACGTGACCGACAGCGGCCAAGTCTACAATGCGCTCTCCTGCCATTTCGACTATGACGGCTACGAACAGACCGGCGGCCCGAAGGCGGTCGATGCCGTCGTGCATTTCGCCGCAGTCCCGCGCATCCTGATGCATCCTGACAACAAGACCTTCGCGGAAAACACCGTGTCGACCTACAATGTCATCGAAGCCGCTGCCAAGCTCGGCATCAGGAAGGTCATCATCGCCTCGTCGGAAACCACCTATGGCGTCTGCTTTGCCGAAGGCGACAAGGACTATCATGAGTTCCCGCTGACCGAGGAATACGATACCGACCCGATGGATAGCTACGGTCTCTCCAAGGTCGTCAACGAAAAGACCGCCCGTGCCTTTGCGATGCGCTACGGCATCGATGTCTATGCACTTCGGATCGGTAATGTCATCGCCCCGGAAGACTATGCGGCTTTCCCGGGTTATCTCGCCGATCCGCCCTGCCGCAAGCGCAATGCCTGGTCCTATATCGACGCCCGCGATCTCGGCCAGATCGTTGATCTCTGCGTCAAGAAGGATGGTCTTGGCTTCCAGGTCTTCAACGCCGTCAACGACACGATCACGGCAACCGTGCCCACCCGCGAATTCCTTGCCAAATGGGCACCGAACACGCCGATCAAGGGTGACCTCGACGGCTTCGCCGCCCCGCTCTCCAACGCCAAGATCCGCGAGGTCCTCGGCTTCAAGGAAGAGCACGACTGGCGGAAGTATGTGACGGTCTGAGCGGATCGTGATCGACCTGTCCGCCATGCAATCAGAGCGGACAGGTCCAAAATACCTGCAGACTTTGTGGGGAAAAACCAAAAAATTACCACTTAGAATCGCTAGGTAGTGTGTATAAGGAAAATCGGAAATCCCCACGGATTTCATGGGTAGGAAACACGCTCCCGGAAAAGGGAGATCTGGATCGAGACCGCCGATGGAAATCGTCAATTGCGCGCGAACCGAATTGCGCGGACATGATTTCGTGAGTTTTGATGTGGCAATGCGGGGACACCTGATCGCGACGGTCGATGCGCCGCTCTTGTCGGGCAGGATCCTGTGGTCTCATGCGGCGATCCATGGCTTCCGCGATTTCGACGCCCGCGAAAAGGTCGTGCTGGAAGCGGAACTCGATCGCCGGCTGACGCAATCCTTTGACGACCCGGAGCGAAGCGTGGCGGTTGCCGGCCGCAGCCCGCGTCACTGATTGGACCTTCTCAGGCAGACCACCTCGGCAATTGCGTGCCGACGGCCACTGCAATCAACAATGCACAGACGGTTGCGATCAGGAAGGCGAGCACAAACAGGCCCGTCGCTTTCACCGAACCGATGCCGAGATCGCGCATGAACCAGCGGATCTGCGCCTGCCCGTACCAGAGCATGGCGGCTGCAAAGACAGCCCCGGCAAGAGCGAAGGCCTGTCCGCCCGGTATGATCAGGAAGTCGACCATCAGCCCGATCAGGAAAACGAAGGGCCCGGCCACATAACACTGGCTGAAGAAGGGTGGCCTCAGGCTCTCGCGCGTCAGCCGTGCGCCCTTGAACAGGATCAGCGTCACCGCCATGGCCATCGGGAAGATCCCGAAGATCACGCCACGCGCAATCAGAAGGTTGGCGCTCGAATGTGACATCGCCTCCGCCGCCTCGGTGGCCGCCGCAGCCCGCGGAAAGGCCGAGGACAGCGCCTGCGACAGGAGCAGCGTGATCAACAGGAAAAGCGGCGGGCTGACCGTGTCGTCGTACTGATCTTCCGGCCTGTCGCCGAGCTCGACATCGGCGTAGCGCATCATGTCCAGCGGCGATGTCGCGGCCCGCCAGAAGGTGAGGGGATAGAAGATCAGCCAGGACACCAGCTCATAGAGCAGTTCCTCCAGCGACTTCAAAAGCCTCATGAAATCCATGCGTTACTCCGCCTGTTCAGCAAGCCTGCGCGCGCTGCAGCGTCACCAGAGATCCGACGATGCCAGCCGTAAGCACACTGCGCAAGGCCAAGCGACATCCCCGGTAAGGAAAAGGGCGGCGGTGACCGCCCTTGAGAATCGCGCCACCCCCTGCCAGTGTCGCCCGGCTGTCATGACCCCGGAGGCCCGATGCTCTCACTCTTTCGCAAGACGCCGATCCTCGGCGCGCTTCTGGCCCAGGTCGTCGCTTTGCCGGTGGTGGCGGCCGTCACCGCACCGCTTTCGACCGCGGTCGAGCGCCTGTCGCTGATCGCGCTTGCCCTGGTCTTGCAGGGGCTGATTGCCGCCGGCATCACCCGCGCTCTCGGGCTTGCGCGCTGGTGGTTGCTGATCGCCTTCCTTTTTCCGCTCGCCATGGGCTCGGCACTGATCCTCGGCAATCTGCCGGCCTGGCCTTTCGGGCTCGCCTTCCTGGTACTGGCGCTGGTGTTTTCCAACACGACGCGTGGACGGGTGCCGCTTTATCTGACCAACCGCGAAACGGCGTCTGTCCTCAACGATCTGATGAAGGACCGGGCGGCCAGCCGCGTGCTCGATCTCGGCTGCGGCCTGGGCGGCGTGGTCCGGGCGCTGGCCGGCGAAGGCAGGCAGGCGCGCGGGGTGGAAAACGCCCCGGCCGTCTATCTCGCGGCGCGCCTCCTGTCGGTGCTGACGGGCAAGGGCGAGATCCGCCGTGGCGATCTCTGGAAGACGGATGTCTCGCAGGAGGACGTGGTCTATGCCTTCCTTTCACCGGCCCCCATGGCTGCCCTCTGGCAAAAGCTCTCCGCCGAGATGAAACCCGGCAGCCTTTTCGTCTCCAACAGTTTTCCAGTGCCCGACATCGATCCCGATGAGATCTGGGAGCTGTCGGACACTCGCAAGACCCGGTTGTTTTTGTATCCGATCGGCACCAAGGACTGAGGCGTGAGCTGCGGGTCGGAAACCACGCCAACCTATCGTTAGGAGATGGCGTCTTTCGGCAAGCGTTTCACCAGGAAGTCCGTGAAGCGCCTGACCTTCGACGCGATGTTCTTGTTGGCCGGATAGACGGCATGAATGGGCACGGAGCCGAGCTCCCAGTCATCAAGCACTCGAACCAGGCGGCCGTCGCGGATCTCTGGGCCGATCTCGAACATCGGTAACAGCGTGAGGCCGGCACCGGCAAGCGCCACGTCCCTCAGCGTGATCCCGTCATTGGCGAGATAGCGCGGCACGATCGGAATGCGCAGCGTCTGGCCGTCGCGCTTCAGGTTCCAGACATTGCCCCAGCGCAGACCGGAAAAGTGCAGACAGGCGTGCTTCGTCAGGTCGATCGGATTGTCCGGTCTGCCATGCTTCTCGAGGTATTCGGGCGCAGCACAGATGATCAGCGGTGAATCGCCGATATGGCGGGTGATCAGATTGGGCTCGATGGCGATGGTCCCGCGGATCGCCAGATCATAGCCCTCGTCGATCAGATTGACCGCCCGGTGCGAGAAGGAAATGTCGATGGAGACGGAGGGATTGCGCTTCAGGAATTCGGCGATGATCGGCGCCATGTGAAGCTGCGCAAATTCCGGCGGCACGGTCATCTTCAGCCGGCCGACCACCTCTTCCTGATAGCTCTGCGCCGCACGTTCGGCCTCGCGCACCTGCGGGATGATCCCGACCAGCGACTGGAAATAGGCTGCCCCGGCCTCGGTGAGCGCGACCGCCCGTGTCGAGCGCTGCAGGAGCCGGACACCGAGCTTGGCCTCGAGCGCCTGAACCTGAGCGCCCACCGTGGCCCGCGACATGCCCAGCTCTTCCGCCGCCTTGGTGAAACTCAGATGCTTTGCGACAGTGATGAAGGAGGCGAGGCCTTCCAACGGGTCGACGGACCGCATGGTCGTTCTTTCATACAATGATGCTCGATGATCGGTCTTATCATTTCAGGGCTCCTTGATAAACCGGGCGCACCAACATCGGGTCTCGGAGAAGAACATGAAAGCCTTCGTCGTCACGGCGATCTCAAGGGTTCGCCACACGCAGACCTGCCGGGTTCGTGTCGGCGATTACGCCGATCATGCCTCTGGCAGAGCTGACTTTCGACAGGACATCCCGTCTTCGGGCGAGGAGCCGCGTCGCTGGTTTCACGCCCGCCAGATGCGCGCTTTCAGGAGCTCCACGACCGAATTGGCCTGACCAACATCATGCAAACCAACGCTGGAGCGCGTGCTTCGACACGCCCCGCCAAAGCAACGAAAGGAATAAAGAAATGACCGCAAATGCCGATAGTCTCTGGTTCATGAACGCCCATCTGCTGATCCACCTGAAGCAGGCTGAAAACGCGGAGCGCATGTCGATCATCGAACATCGCATGGCCAAGGATTTCGGGCCGCCTCTGCATGTGCACCATCAGGAAAGCGAAACCTTCTTCATCCTCGAAGGTCGGTTCCGCTTTCAGTGCGAGGGCCAGGTGACCGAGGCCGTCAAGGGTGACACCATCCATATGCCAAAGGGCAGCGTCCATACCTTCCGGGTCCTGTCGGACCATGGCCGCTTCCTGACGATCACCAATGGTCCCTTCGAGGACATGGTCCGTGCCGCAGCCCAACCGGCCGAAACCGATGAACTGCCCGAGCAACTGCCGCCGACCCCCGAGCAACAGCAGGCGCTCGCCCAGATATGTGGCGCGCACGCCATCGATCTCGTCGGCCCCCCGATTGCATGAGGAATGCCGTTTAGCGCCGCCTCCCACCCTGAGCGGGGCGGCGCGCTTGCGCGTGCTATCGATGAGACTTGCGGATCATTTCTGCGCAACCGCAATCAGTCGTCTGATGTCGTCAGCGACTTCGCTTAGATCGTTGCCGAGCTGGTGATCTCGATCCGGCAGAATGCGAAGCGTCGCATGGCTGATCTGCTGCGCATAGAGCTCAGAATGGGTTGGCGGCACTTCACTATCCGCAGCGCCATGATAAACGAAGACAGGGACGTCGAGCAGCATCGTCAGATCGGCCTTCAGACTGTCATCGTCGGAGGGCCAGCCTCCGTCGCCAAAGAAGGGCGCCGCGATGAGCACCAAAGCCCCCCACTTTCGCTTTTCGGTACTCTCCGCCACAGCGTGGATGAGAAATGTGCCCCCGACCGAGTGACCGATGAGCACGGCACCATCGTCCAATCTGTCGAACTCATTGTATAATTCCGTTCTCCAGGTCGGGTAGGACGGATGTTCTTCTCCGGGCATTCGAGGATAGCAAACCTCGAACTGCGGGCCCAGATGAGCCTCGAGGCTGCGGACCAGTTTGTTGTCCCAATGATCGTATGTGCCTTCCCCGGCACCCTGGACGAACAGGATTTGTCTTTTCACGTTTCAACTTCCTTGTTGCACTTGGAGCTGCACCTGAAACAACGTTATTCAGAGGCTTCATTGAAAGTCAGAATATTGTTCAGGTAAAGTCTCCAGATGCCGAACGAAATGAAAACAGAAGACATTCAGCCGGCGGGCGAGAAGCACCGCGCCCTCGATGCATTTGACCGAAAAATATTAGGCGAACTGACTGAGGATGCCGGGATCAGTTACGCCGAGCTCGGCCGAAAGGTCGGCTTGTCTGCGCCGGCCATCCACGATCGGGTCAAGAAGCTGCGCGCCTCAGGATGTTTGCGTCAGACGGCAGCGCTGTTGGACGGCACGGCGCTCGGAAAGCCGCTTCTCGCCTTTGTTCACGTCCAGACCGTCGGATGGGGTGCCACCAAAGAACTTCTGCTGATCGCCGACTTGCCGGAGGTTGAAGAGATCCATTCGGTGACCGGTGATACCAGCATCCTGATCAAGGTGCGCTGCGCCTCGAGCGGAGCGCTTGAGGCGTTCTTGGAGCGTCTCCATCAAACGGCAAGCGTCAAAAGCACGAACAGCTACATAGTATTGTCGACTTATCTCGAGCGGCCGGTGCAGGCGAACATCACGACTTTCTAGGACAGCGAACTTGTCCGCAGTCGAAGACGACATCCACGGAGCAGCGACCGTCTCTGGAAGGTCAGGTGCGGCTTTTATTGGGTAAGGGCGTTGCCCTCACGCCACCACCCGTTGCTCCTCATCCGCAACGCTGACGCGCCAGTTGTTGCGGCCGTCGTTCTTGGCCGCGTAGAGCGCGCGGTCGGCGGCGTCGAGCAGCTGTTGGAAGTCGCCCTCGCTGCGGATCGGTCCGCAGGCGGCGCCCACGCTGATCGTGACGTGCACGTTGCGGTCGCCTGTAAAGGCATGCGCAATGCCGAGCTGGCGGACGGCGCGGCGCAGGCTTTCCGCCAGAGCGCCGGCCATGTCCGCATCGGCGCCAGCCAGGATCGCCACGAATTCCTCCCCGCCATGGCGGGCGAGATGGGCCTCGATCGGCAAGGCACGGCGCATGGCGCGCGCCACTCGTTTCAGGCAGTCGTCGCCCGCACCATGCCCATAGGCATCGTTGAACGCCTTGAAGTGATCGACATCGGCCACCAGAAGCACCACGCGCTGTGCCTCGTCCGGAACCTCGTTCATCAGTCGCGCGAGCTCCATTTCCGTGCCCCGCCGGTTCGACAGGCGTGTCAGCGGATCGGTGACGGAGAGACGGGCAAGATCCTTGTTCTGCCGCGACAGTTCGCGCTTCAAGGCCTCGTTTTCTTGCATTTGCAGATGGCTGGTCATCGCCTCCACCTCGAGCTGGTAGGACACGAAGAGCGTCATGATCACCGTTGGCATGTAGACCGCCAGATGCTGGATGACATAGGCGGGACTTGTGCCCTGCAGGAACCAGATCGCCGAATAATTCAGGCAGAAGGTGAAGATGCTGGCTCTCAGCGCCGGCCGGAAGGGCGAGGCTGCTGCGATCGTGATCGCCATCTGGAAGGTCGCGGCGGCGTAGAAATAGGAGAGCACGCCCGGGCTGTTGCTGGCGACCAGGATCACGCACCAGCAGATATTGGCAAACAGCGCCACGAGGATCGCGGCGATCTCTTTCTTCTCGATCGGATGGTCGCCGGCGATGTAGACCATCAGGCCGATCGCGATCGGCAGCATCACGCCGAAGCGCAGCGTGGCGGACAACAGCGTCACATCGCCCAAGAGCCAGAGATCGAAGAGAAAACAGGTGAGATAAAAGATCAGGACACAGAAGACGGCGGCTCGCAGCATCCGGCTGCGTAACGGTGCGCGATCTGCGAGGAAGGCCGCATGTTGTTCCGCCGAAAACCGGGGCCGTGCGGGAAGTCCGAGCCATCTCATCATGGATGTCCAATCACCGATTGAAATTTTTTGCCTGTCAAAAACGCGCCGAACCTAGAGGTGGCCCCCTTAATTTGGGGTGAAGCACCTGTCCCAATACGAGAAATCATAGATGAACACATCCGAGATGGTTAATGCGCGGTATACGCAAACCGCATCGAGCGTCTGAGATGACGGCGCCGCGATGCAACCCGTTTCAATTCAGGATAGTGGCGCTCGAATGCCGGGCAGCCCGGCTGTTGTCAGGGGGATTGATGACGCAAGAAGGGGTGATTCCGTCTTCAATGACGCGGGCAGCCGTATTCAAGCGTAACCTTATGGAAGCCTTAACGAGTGGTTGAACCGGTCGTTTGCGGTTCGGTGGCAGCCTGTGCGGTGCCGGACGGTGCCGTCAGCGCGTTTGCCGCCTTCAGACGGGCGCCGAGATCGCGGATCAGCCGTGTCGATTGCGACGAGAGCGACCGTGGACGCACCATCGGCGGCAGGGCATCCGGGTTGGCCGCATCCGCGACTTCCGGCTTGGCATCCTTTTCCGGCATCGGCTGGTCGACGCCGAAGATCGGCTTCAGGTCGATGCCCTGGTGGGCATAGTCCATCAGCTTCTTGAAGGTCATTGCCGGCAGCGAGCCGCCCGTCATGTTGTTGGTCGAGGTATAGTCGTCATTGCCGAACCAGACGGCGGCCGTGTAGTTGCCGGTATAGCCGACGAACCAGGCATCGCGGTAAGCCTGGGTGGTGCCTGTCTTTCCGGCCGTCAGGATCCCGTCGACGGCCGCGCGCCGGGCCGTGCCGATATAGGGGATCTTGCTCATCATCTGGTTCATCGAGCGCGCCGCCTGTTCCGACAGGATGCGCTCGGCCGGCGGGGCATCGCGCTCGAAGTCATAGAGCACGTCGCCGGCATAGTTCATGATCTGGGCGATGCCGTGCCGGCGCGACTGGTATCCGCCGGCCGGCAGCACGGCATAGGCCGTCGCCTGGTCCATCACGGTCACTTCCGAGGTGCCGAGCGGGATCGTCACGTCCTTCTTGATCGGCGTCTCCACACCCATGGCCTTGGTGGTCTGGATGATGGCGTCGATGCCGAACTTTTCCTTGGCGAGCCGCACGGGGATCGTGTTGATCGATTTCGCCAGCGCCGTTTCCATGGTGATGCGGCCGGCAAAGCTGCGGCCGTAGTTCTGCGGGCTCCAGTTGCCCCAGGCGACCGGGGCGTCGACCACGACGGTCTCCGGCGTGTAGCCGTTTTCCATGGCCAGCGCGTAGGTATACATCTTGAACGACGAGCCCGGCTGGCGGAGCGCCTTGGTCGAGCGGTTGAACTGGCTTTCGCCATAGTCGCGGCCGCCGACCATGGCGCGCACGGCGCCGCCGTTCTCGACCATGACAAGCGCACCCTGCTTGACGTTGTAGCTCTCGCCATACTCACGCAGCGACGAGGCAACTGCCTCTTCCGCCGCCTGCTGCAGGCCAAGGTCGATCGTGGTGCGCACGACCAGTGTGTGATCCTTGAACCGCGCCGCAATCCGCTGCACTTCCTCGAACGCCCAGTCGAGGAAGAAATCGGGCGCTTCCTTTTCGTCGCGGTCGATGACGGAAGCCGGATTTCGCCTTGCTGCCACGACCTGGCCCTCGGTCATCAGCCCGCTCTGCACCATGTTGGTCAGAACATCGTTGGCGCGTGCACGTGCCGCCGGCAGGTTCACATGCGGTGCATATTTCGCCGGTGCCTTGAAGAGGCCGGCGAGCATCGCCGCTTCCGCCAGCGTCACCTCGGTGATGTTCTTGCCGAAATAGAACTGCGAGGCCGCTGCCGCTCCGAACGTGCCGCCGCCCATATAGGCGCGGTCGAGGTAGAGCGACAGGATCTCCTTCTTCGACAGGTTCGCCTCGAGCCAGAGCGACAGGAAGGCTTCCTTGATCTTGCGCTCGATCGAGCGCTCGTTGGTGAGGAAGAGGTTCTTGGCCAGCTGCTGCGTCAGCGTCGAGCCGCCCTGGACGACTTCGCCCGCCTTGGCATTCTCGCTCATGGCACGCGCCAGACCGAAGAAGTCGATGCCGAAATGCTCGAAGAAGCGCCGGTCTTCGGTCGCCAGCACCGCCTTCACCAGATGGTCCGGCAGCTCGTCGACCGGCACGGAGTTTTCGTGGATGATGCCGCGATGACCGATCGTGTTGCCGTAGCGGTCGAGGAAGGTGACGGCGAAATTGTCGTGGTTGCGCCAGTCCTTCTTGGTTTCCTCGAAGGCAGGCTGGGCAAGCGCCAGAAGTACCACGGACCCGGCTGTGCCGAGCGTCATCGCTTCGCCGGCGATCTCGAAGCCGAGCTTCTTCAAGCCCCGCACGCGGAAGCGGCGGAAGAAGATGGTGATCTCTTCCCAGGTTTCGGCGAGATCGTAGCCGGCATTCCAGAGGGTGGAATCGAGCCAGCTGTCGATCTTCAGAAAGATATGGCGTTTCAGCTTCGGCGGCTTTTCGCTCTTGGAAACCGATCCGGATGCCAGCCGATCGTCTCCGTCGGCACCACCGAGGCGCTCAACCGGCTCCAGATCGTCAGGCTTGTCGTTATCGGCCACCTTGGCTTTTCCCGAAAACTTGTTGTCCGCTCCCTTGACGCGCCCGCCGATTGGGATCAGGACCCAAAGGGATTATGGGCGGATCGTCTCAGCTGAGTGATGGGCGATTTGCCGCCAAAGAACAAGCGGTTTCGCAGGCCATGGTGAACCGGGCCGAGGGCATGGCGCGCTTTTGACAGAGGGCGTTGCACCGCTGCCACCGCGCCGGCGCGGGTCGACCATCCGGGCCAAAGCGCGATACCGCCGATTTTGAATGAACACCACAGTCAGTTGAACGAACCGATGACCGAAACGCCTTTCTGGAAGACCAAGACGCTCGCCGAAATGAGCAATGCGGAGTGGGAAAGCCTCTGCGATGGCTGCGGCCTCTGTTGCCTCAACAAGCTCGAGGACTGGGACACCGGCGAAGTGGTCTTCACCTCGGTGGCCTGCAGGCTGCTCGACGGCGACAGCTGTCGCTGCTCCGACTACGAGAACCGCCAGGCAACCGTTCCCGACTGCATCCAGCTGACGCTTCAAGGCCTGCGCGAAATCCAGTGGTTGCCGCCGACCTGCGGCTATCGGCTGATCGACGAGGGCCTCGACCTCTACTGGTGGCACCCCCTGGTCTCAGGCAGCCCGGAAACCGTCCACCAGGCCGGCATTTCGGCCCGCGGCCGGACAATCTCGGAAGAGGGGCTCGATGTCGAGGATCTCGAGAACTACGTGGTCGACTGGCCGCTGCACGTCGGCGAGGAGCGGGGGTAGGGCAGAGACCGAGACGAGTCCTCGGCGCGCCTGGTGGTTTTCTAATTTGAAGAAGCGCCACCTTAAGCCCGGGAAGTGCGAGAAGACGGGTCACGTTCTCCGCGATGGAGATGGATAAGTCACCTTCAGACGGTTCCCCGGCACAAATCGTCATCTCACCCCTTGACCCTCCCATGATGGGAAGGTCCATGGTGGGTAGCGGAGGTGACCGCTATGAACATGCAGTCCAGGCCGGATCAGGCCAAGAAGGTTGACGATACCATTCTCTTGCCCGTCGAGGGCATGACCTGCGCATCCTGTGTGCGGCGGGTGGAAAAGGCTGCGGCATCCGTGCCGGGGGTGGCCGAAAGCTCTGTGAACTTTGCCAGTGAAACCCTTGTCCTGAAACCGGGGCCGGGCTTTTCGGCAGAAGCGCTGCTGGCTGCGATCGGCAAGGCCGGTTACGAGGCCAAGGCCGAGACGCTGGTGCTGGAGGTCGAGGACATGACCTGCGCATCCTGCGTCTTGCGGGTCGAAAAGGCGCTGAAGTCCGTGCCATCGGTCGAGACGGCGAGCGTCAATCTCGCGACCGGCGAGGCGGTGGTGAAGGTGCTGGGCGGGGTCTCTGCCTTGCCGGCGCTTTCCGCAGCCGTGGCCAAGGCGGGTTATGCCGTCAGGCTGTCGGGTGGTGAAACCAGTGCGCAGGAGAGCGGGCAGGAGGCTGGTGGCCATGCCGGGGCCGATGAAGTGACGTCCACGCATCCGGCGGGCTCGACAGACCAGGCCGTCGATGGCCGCGAGATCAGGCGCGAGAAGGAGATCGGGGGGCTGAAGCGCGATTTCCTGATCGCGCTGGTGCTGACCCTGCCCCTCTTCGTCGTGGAGATGGGCGCGCATATCTACCCGCCGCTGCATCATCTGCTGATGCAGGTTTTCTCCGGCAACAGCCTGTATCTCCTGCAATTTGCGCTAGCGACGGCGGTGCTCGCAGGACCCGGTCGGCGCTTTTACGTGAAGGGTGTTCCGGCTCTGCTGCGACTGACCCCCGACATGAATTCGCTGGTCGCGATCGGCACAGGCGCGGCCTATCTCTATTCCCTGGTGACGACCTTTGCGCCCGGCCTGCTGCCGGAGACCGCGCGCTTCGTCTATTACGAGGCCGCCACCGTCATCGTTTCGCTGATCTTGCTCGGTCGGCTCTTGGAAGCCCGCGCCAAGGGCCGCACGGGAGCGGCGATCCGCAAGCTCGCGGGCCTGCATGCGAAGGCCGCCCGGGTCGAGCGCGACGGGGCGACGCGTGACGTGCCGCTGTCAGAGGTGAGGCTCGGCGAGACCGTTGTGGTGCGTCCGGGCGAGCGCATTCCGGTCGACGGCCGTGTGATCGATGGGGCAAGTTCTGTCGACGAGGCGATGATCTCGGGCGAGCCGATCCCGGTCGAAA
>JAIXSF010000114.1 GCA_027484835.1 Rhizobiaceae bacterium
CCGGCTTGTCGAACGGAGCCTGGGTCGTGTTGTAGGCGAGGTAGGCGACGTTCAGGCCTTCCTGCTCCATCACGGTCAGAGCCGGGTCGGACTTCATGGTTTCGACGTCGGCAGCGTTCGGGAACGGCATCAGGTGGCATTCGCCAGCCTTGAGCTTCTGGTAGCGAACGGCGGCATCCGTGGTGATGGCGAAGACGAGATCGTCGATCTTCGGCGCGCCACCCCAGTAGTCAGCGTTCTTCTTGTAGCGGATGACGGCGTCCTGCTGGTAACCAACGAAGGAGAACGGACCCGTGCCGACCGGCATCTGGTTCAGCTGTTCCTTCTTGCCTTCCGCTTCGAGCTTGTCGGCATATTCCTTCGAAACGATCGATGCGAAGGGCATTGCGAGGTTGGCCAGGAACGGCGCTTCCGGCTTGTTGAGCGTGATCTTGACGGTCATGTCGTCGACCTTCTCGATCGACTTGATCAGCTCGGGGAAGCCCATGCCGGCGGCATATTCCCAGGAGGTACCAGCAACATACTGGTTCCACGGATGGTCAGCCTTGATCTGGCGCTCCAGCGAGAAGATGACGTCGTCGGCGTTCAGCTCACGCGACGGCGTGAAGAATTCGGTGGTGTGGAACTTGACGCCCGGACGCAACTTGAAGGTGTATTCGGTGCCTTCAGCGTTGACTTCGTAGCTCTCGGCCAGGCCGGCCTCAGCTTCGGTCGTGCCCGGCTTGAATTCCATCAGGCGGCTGTAGATCGGATGCGCGGAGGCGTCGAAGGTGGTGCCGGCGGTGTACATGCCGGGATCGAAGCCTTCCGGCGATCCTTCCGAGCAGTAGACGAAGGTCTTGGCGCTGGCAGCACCCGAGAGGAAAGTAGCCGCGGCCAATGCTGTAGCGGCGAGTACGAACTTGGTTTTCATGAGCAGTCTCCCAAGGGCGAAGGACAGGCGCCTTCGCCGGTTCTTTTGGTCCCGCGGCGCGTGTGTCGCGCCCGTGTTTTGTGAAGGTCGGATAAAACTACCGGTCTTCCGGCAATCGAAGGACGGATCGGCGCGAGTCGTATTTTGACAAGCAACAAGGATCCTTCCCTAGATCACTGATGCAGTGTCTTATCGCCTTCGGAAACGTTGTAAAGAGAGATTCGGCTCAATTCGGTCACAGAATTGGTCTGGTTTTTGCCACAATGGCAGCAGCACAGACGATCTTTTGCCGATCGCTGCTGGTCGCTGAATTCTTGCATCTGTTATTAGCGATTTTAAATAGGCCCACAGAATCAAGGCTTCCGCCCCTACTGCGTCGCAAACAGAAAACTGTCTAACCGTCTGCGCGGCTTCTCTAACAACGGCAGAAAAATTGATCAACCGGTCAAGAAATTAAAGCCTGACGAGATGGCAAATTCTCTCCGGTTTTCCCGGATCGTCCGGCGACAGAGAGTAGGTTTGGCGGGGAGGAGGAGAGCATTGGGGAACTCTCCTCCTCCTATTCGGTCACGCTTTGGGGGCAGAGCGGCCGAAGAAGAAGGCGTAAGCCGCCGGCAGGACGAGGATGGTCAGGACTGTCGCGACCAGGATGCCGCCCATCATTGCATAGGCGAGCGGCCCCCAGAAAATGCCCCGGGAAATCGGGATCAGGGCGAGAACCGCGGTCAGCGCCGTCAGCATGATTGGCCTGAAACGACGGACCGCCGAGCCGATGATAGCCTCCAGCCTGTCCATGCCGGATGCGATGTCCTGGTCGATCTGGTCGATCAGGATGATCGAATTTCGGATGATGATGCCGAGAAGCGCGATGACGCCCAGAATGGCGACGAAGCCAAAGGGCGAGCCAGAGATCAAGAGGGCAGCGGCGGCGCCGATGATTCCGAGCGGACCCGTGGCCAGCACCAGCATCGCCTTGCCGAAATGCTGAAGCTGGATCATCAGGAGAACGACGATCACGAGCAACATGATCGGGGCCTTCGCGGCAATCGAGTTCTGGCTCTCGGCGCTGTCTTCTGCGCCACCCTGGATCTCGATCGAATATCCGGCCGGCAGGCTGTCGCGCAGCGGCTTCATTTCCTCGAACATCTTCAGCGTGACGTCATTGGACTGGACGCCATCGGGCAGTGTGGCGCGTACGGTGACGGTTGGCAGCCGGTTGCGGCGCCATTCGATGCCAGGCTCCAGCGTCGGCACGACCTTTGCGATCTGCGACAACGGAACGAAGGCGCCGAGATCCGTCGGTACGTAGATCGAGTTGACGGCGGTGAGCAGGCGACGGCTGTCTTCCGGCTCGCGGGCGACGATCGAGATGGTTTCCTCGCCAGCCCGGACGTCGGCGAGCGGAGCGCCGCTCATCGTTGCCTGAAGCATCTGGCGCAGCCGCTGCGAGGAAACGCCAAGGGCACGGGCGCGGTCCTGATCGACAACCAGGGTCATGGCCGTCACCGGCTCCAGCCAGTCGTCATGCACGGCCTGGAGAAGGGCGTTTTGATTGAACCGTGCCTTTACCTCATCGGCAATGCGGCGCACCTCATCCCTCTCCGGTCCACTGACGCGCATCTGGACGGCCCAACCGGTCGGAGGTCCAAGGAACAGGCGATCGACCTTGCCGCGTACGGAAGGGAATTCTTCGGCCAGCGTCAGACGAAGCTTGGTGATCAGACGCTCGCGCGCTTCCTCATCCTTTGCCATGACCAGAAGCTGGGCGTAGTTCGGATTGCGGAGCTGCTGGTCGAGCGGCAGGAAGAAGCGGGGCGCGCCCTCGCCGACATAGGTTGCGACGAAACGCTGGTCTTCGTCGGTCAGGAGTACAGCTTCCAGACGCCGGGCCTCAGCTTCCACTTCCTTGATCGAGGTGCCTTCCGGCAACCACATGTCGACCAGAATCTCCGGACGCGAAGACTGCGGGAAGAAGTTCTTCGGGATGAATTGGAACGACCAGAGACTGGCCGCAAACACGACCAGCGTCGAGACGATGACGATGATGCGATGCCGGACGGCCCAGGAGACGAGCGACCGCAGGCGACGATAGAAGGTCGTGTCGAAGGCGTCGTGGTGAGTGCCGGCATGGGATCGCTGCTTGAGGATCATGTAGCCGAGCCACGGCGTGAAGTAGACAGCGACAAACCAGGAGATCACCAGGGATATGCCGACAACATAGAACAGCGAGCGGACATATTCGCCGGCGGTCGATTCCGCAAAACCGACTGGGATGAAGCCTGCCGTGGTGATCAGCGTCCCGGTCAGCATGGGGAAGGCGGTCGAGGAATAGGCGAAGCTCGCCGCATCCAGCTTGTCGAGCCCCTCCTCCAGCTTTCGCTCCATCATCTCAACGACGATCATCGCGTCATCGACCAGAAGCCCGAGCGCAATGATTAGCGCACCCAGCGAAATGCGCTGCAAGTCGAGGCCGAATTCGTACATGACCGCGAAGGTGGCTGCGAGAACCAGCGGGATCGCGATCGCGATGACCAGGCCGGAGCGCCAACCGATCGAGACAAAGGAGACGACGAGCACGATCAGCAAGGCTTCGCCGAGCGCCTTCATGAATTCGCCGATCGCCTCACGAACAACTTCCGGCTGGTTCGAGATCTGCGATACCTCAAGGCCGATCGGAAGGGTCGCCTCGAAGCGCTCCAGCGTCTGTTCTACGGACTTGCCGAC
>JAIXSF010000086.1 GCA_027484835.1 Rhizobiaceae bacterium
ACGACCGCGAAGAGCTTCGGCATGGACATGCACCTCGTCTCGCCCGAGGAGGTGAAGCGCATGTGGCCGCTGATGAATGTCGATGATCTGATCGGCGCGAGCTGGCTGCCGACCGACGGCCAGGCGAGCCCGTCCGACATCACCCAGTCGCTTGCCCGAGGGGCGCGCATGCATGGCGCCAAGATCGTCGAGAATGTCCGCGTGACGGGCTTCGAGATGAAGGACGGCCGAATTCTCAAGGTCAAGACGACGCTCGGCGACATCGCCTGCGAGAAGGTGGTGAACTGCGCCGGCCAGTGGGCGCGGCAGGTCGGTGCCATGGCCGGCATCAACGTGCCGCTGCAGCCGGTCAAGCACCAGTACATCATCACGGAGACGATCGAGGGGCTGTCGACCGATGCGCCGACAATCCGCGATCCGGACCGGCGCACCTATTTCAAGGAAGAGGTCGGTGGTCTTGTGATGGGCGGCTACGAGCCCAATCCTCAAGCCTGGACCACCGGCGACGTTCCGGACGAATGGGCCTTCCGCCTGTTCGACGACGACTTCGACCACTTCGAACAGCACATGATGCAGGCGATCGAGCGCGTGCCGGCGCTGGAAAAGGTCGGTGTCAAGCAGATGATCAATGGCCCGGAGAGCTTTACGCCCGATGGCAATTTCATTCTGGGCGTCGCGCCCGAATGCAAGAACATGTTCGTCGGTGCCGGCTTCAATGCATTCGGCATTGCCTCTGGCGGCGGTGCGGGCTGGGTGCTGGCGCAATGGGTCGTCGATGGCGAGGCGCCGCTCGATCTTTGGGTGGTCGATATCAGGCGTTTCGCGGGCATGCATCGCGACCGGCAATGGGTGCTGGATCGCACGCTCGAAGCCTATGGCAAGCATTATACGGTCGCCTATCCGCATGAGGAATACGAAAGCGGGCGTCCGCGCCTCGTGTCGCCTCTCTTCGAAAGGCTCAAGTCGCATGGCGCGGTGTTCGGCTCCAAGCTTGGCTGGGAGCGTCCGAACTGGTTTGCCAAACCCGGGATCGAGGGCCACGACATCTATTCCATGGGGCGGCAGAACTGGTTCGACGCAGTCTGCGAGGAGCATCGCCATGTGCGCGAGGCGGTCGGCATCTTCGACCAGTCCTCGTTTGCGAAATACGAGCTGTCCGGCCCCGATGCGGCTATCGTGCTCGACCGGATCTGCGCCAATGACGTCACGAAACCCGTCGGGCGGCTCACCTATACGCAGCTCCTCAACAGTCGTGGTGGTATCGAGGCCGATCTGACGGCGGCCCGCATTGCCGAGGACCGCTTCTACATCGTCACAGGCACCGGTTTCCGCACTCATGACTTCGGCTGGATCGCCGACCATATCCCGGGAGATGCCAGGGTCAGCTTCCGGGACGTGACGGAGGACTGGGGGACGCTGTCGCTGATGGGGCCCCAGGCCCGCGCCGTGCTCGAAAAGGTCACGCTTGCCGATGTTTCCAACGCTGCCTTCCCCTTTGGCCATTCGCGGGAGATCGAGATCGCGGGGGCGACCGTTCGTGCTCTGCGCATCACCTATGTCGGGGAACTCGGCTGGGAACTGCATGTGCCGATCGGTGCGATCGGTGAGGTCTTCGACGCCTTGATGGCGGCGGGCGCGCCCGTTGGCGTAAAGCCTGTCGGCTACAGGGCGCTGGAATCGCTGCGTCTTGAAAAGGGCTATCGCGCCTGGGGCTCCGACGTCACGCCCAATGATACGCCGATTGAAGCGGGCTTGAGCTTTGCTGTGAAGCTGAAGGGCAAGGCGGATTTCATCGGTCGCGCAGCGTTGGTAAAGGTCGCTTCTGCGCCGTTGAAAAAGCGGCTTGTCGGCTTCACCGCAGCATCCGACGTCGTGCTTCTTGGCCGGGAGACTATCCTGCGCGATGGAGAGCCGGTCGGCTATCTGACCAGCGGCGGTTACGGCTACACGCTGAACAAGGCGATCGGCTATGGCTATGTCCGCCATGCTGATGGTGTCGATGATACGTTCTTGACAGGAGGTCGCTACGAACTCGTGGTTGCGATTGAGCGTGTGCCAGCCGAGCTGCATCTGGGGCCGATGTTCGATCCGGGCATGGCGAGGATCAAGGCATGAGCGGTAGCTGACTGCAAAGACTGCGGCATAAATCCTTCGTTAGTTGTAGTCGATTATCATTTCCCTTCCACCAAGAAGGGAACCCAATGACCTGCCAGGGCTGTCGCAGCAATCCGCAAACCGATCTTGCCTTCTCGATGGCCTTCCAGCCCATCGTCGACGTGCGCACGAAGCGGCCTTTTGCGCATGAGGCCCTGGTTCGCGGTCTCGAGGGGGAGGGTGCTGCTCGCGTCCTGGGACTGGTCGCTGCCGACAATCGCTATCGCTTCGACCAGCAGTGTCGGGTGCGGGCGATCGAGCTTGCGAGCGAGCTGTTCCCGCGCGAGGAGATGCCGCATCTCTCGATCAATTTCATGCCGAACGCCGTCTACGAGCCGCGCGCCTGCATCCGCCAGACCCTGGAGACCGCCAAGCGGACCGATTTTCCGCTCGACCGGATCATCTTCGAATTCACGGAAGTCGAGAAACTCGATACGGCACACCTGCTCAACATTCTCCGAAGCTACCGCGAAATCGGTTTCAAGACGGCGATCGACGATTTTGGCGCTGGCTATTCGGGGCTGAACCTTCTGACCAGTTTCCAGCCTGATCTGGTCAAGCTCGACATGGATCTGATCCGTGGCATTGATACGGACAGCGTCAAGCAGGTGGTGGTGCGCCATACCCTTGCCATGCTGCATGATCTGGGTGTGACCGTCGTCTGCGAGGGCATTGAAACAGCCGGCGAGATGGAGGTGCTGACGGATTTCGGCGTCAATCTCATTCAGGGCTACTACATTGCCCGTCCTACCTTCGAAGGCCTGAGCCCGATTTCGCTGGCCGCCTGAGCCGACTGTCACGACAAGAAAAGGGCCGCCCAAAGGGGCGGCCCTTCCCATGTTCGGTGCTTTCTGACCTTAGAAGTCCATGCCGCCAGCTGGCATGGCCGGGGCTGCTTCCTTCTTCGGCTTCTCGGCGATCATCGCTTCCGTGGTGATGAGAAGGCCTGCAACGGAGGCTGCATCCTGCAGTGCGGTGCGGACCACCTTGGCCGGGTCGATGACGCCCTGGGCGAAGAGGTCGCCATATTCGCCGGTCTGGGCGTTCCAGCCATAGGCGAATTCCGACTTCTCACGCAGCTTGCCAACGACGATCGATCCTTCCGCGCCGGCGTTTTCGGCAATCTGGCGGACCGGAGCTTCGATGGCGCGACGGATGATGTCGATGCCGACACGCTGGTCGTCATTGGCGGTCTTGAGGTTTTCGAGCGCCTTGACCGAACGCAGCAGGGCGACGCCACCACCCGGCAGGATGCCTTCCTCGACGGCTGCACGGGTCGCATGCAGGGCGTCGTCGACGCGGTCCTTCTTCTCCTTCACCTCGACTTCGGTCGAGCCACCGACGCGGATGACGGCAACGCCACCGGCGAGCTTGGCCAGACGCTCCTGCAGCTTCTCGCGGTCGTAGTCCGAGGTGGTCTCCTCGATCTGCGCCTTGATCTGGGCGACGCGGGCCTCGATGTCCTTCTTCGAGCCGGCGCCGTCGACGATCGTGGTGTTCTCCTTGTCGATGCGCACCTTCTTGGCGCGGCCGAGCATGG
>JAIXSF010000306.1 GCA_027484835.1 Rhizobiaceae bacterium
ACCACCTCGACCGGCGCCTTCATGTCTTCGAGGCGCTGCTGGATATCGGCCTGAAGCGGATCGACCACCAAGACGGCAAACAGCGATGCAATCCAATCGGCGATCATCGGATCACCTCGGCCTTGCCGGCAGACAGCGTGAGATGGCGCGGCATGTGGATCCGGGGCTTGGGCATGCCGGGGGCAAGGTTTGCGCCGTCATGGGCCGGAAAACGGCCCGGTGAAATCTGGGTGGAATGGTGATGTCGCATGGTCTGGTCCTTGGACCGGCATCGGTGTCGAAAAGGTCCGACATCGCAAGAGCGCCGGTGGCTCTTACCAGAGGGGCCCGGACCAGCGGGTTGATCGGCATATGGGGACCGATTCTGGCGTCTTCAAGGCATCGATAAATGACGATACAAAAAAGTCGGGCCATGCAGCCGGGGTCTTGTCTGGCCCCTTGTTGCATGGCCCGGGCAGCGGGCGATCGAAGCTTGCCTCAAGGGCGAAAGCCGTTCGGCCCAGCGGCCATTCCGTCGTTAGCGAATGATCGGGCAACCCCGGACATTGGCGAACACGATCCGGTCAAGTCCACCGTGGCGGATGCCTGCAACAACCACCCGGCGCGGTGTCACGTCAGCGACGAACGCGCGGCGCAGACCGTTCCAGCGGGCTTTTTCCACGGCATGATGCGGGCGGCATTCCCCGCGGCGCGGCCCATCCCAGCCAGGACGGTCCCAGCCCGGGCGATGGCCGGGGCGATCCCAGCCAGGGCCGCCATGACGGGGGCCTTCGATGTAGACACCCCAGCCGAAGCTGTCGGCGGATGCCGTACCGGCGAGGCCCGTCGTCGCCATGACCGAGACGAGGGCAGCGAGACCGATTTTCCGAAGCATGCCAATCATTTTCTATCTCCTTGAACTGACGCCTGTCTGGCGCCGTCGTTGCCATCCCGCCGTTGCGAGCGATTGAGGAGAGATTAGATTCGTTCGGCTGAATGCAGTCCGAATCCGCCATTCAGCGAATGTTCACCTTGTCGAATGAAGCCAGGGCGAGCCATCAGACATGCAGAACGACGCTGCGACGATGCGGGCTGTCGCGGTGTTCGAAGAGGTAGATACCCTGCCACGTTCCAAGCATCAGACGTCCGTCGGAATAGGGAATGGACAGGGAAACTGGCAGCAGAGCGGCCTTGATATGGGCCGGCATGTCGTCAGGGCCCTCATCCCGATGGGTAATGTAATCCATGGCCGGATCCGTCGTCGCCGGGACCAGCCGTCGGAAGAAGGCCTTGAGATCCCTTTGCACCGAAGGATCCGCGTTTTCCTGGATCAGAAGAGAGCAAGACGTGTGCCGGACGAAGACGGTCATGACGCCGTCGATCGTGCCCGTATCCCGCAGAAAATCGCGTGCAGCCTCGGTGAATTCATAGAGCCCCTGCCCGCGTGTCGGGATTTCCAGCTGCAGCATCGACATCGTTCTCACCTCGCCTCTCATCATCAGGGGAAACCGCTCCCCGCCCCTAGCCAGCACCGGTCTGCCTGAGTAGGCTCCGCACACCCATGGAGGACCGCGACCGATGAGCCTGATCGAAACCATCGAGAGACAAGAAAGCCTGCTCGTTTTCAAGAGCTTCGACGAATTGGTCGCGCTTGAAATCGGTCGGCGGCTGGTTGACCTCGCTTTGTCCGAAAAGGCGCCGGTGGTGATCGATATCCGGACGCCCGACAGGACGCTGTTTCACGCAGCCCTGCCCGGCGCCTCGCCGGACAATGACCACTGGGCCCGGCGCAAGAGCAATACCGCGCTGCGCATGCACAAGGCGTCCCTGCGTGTCGGCGAACTCAACCGCACCCGGGGCCGCACCGTCTCGCCCGAAATCGGTCTCGACCCCCTGGAATACGCCGACCATGGTGGAAGCTTCCCGGTCCGGGTCGAAGGAGCCGGCGTTGTCGCCGCGATCACGGTGTCCGGTCTCAAGTCGGAGGAAGACCACGCTATGATCGTGACCGTGCTGGAAAACTACCTGGACAAGCGCTGACCAAGCGGTGCCTCAAGGCCGCGTTCCTGCATAGAGACTGAGCCGCGAAAACAATTCGCTTTCACGCTCGAGCACCAGCACCGCCGGCAGCGCATAGGGGCCCTCCTCCCCCTCGTTGCCGCGATCTGCATCACGGCGATCCGATCCGTTGAGGGTGCATTCGACAGCCACCCGAAAACCTGCGCCATCCGTCATCACGACATGGTCCGAAAGCGAGATCCCGTGGCGCAGCACATAGGCTGCCAGCGTATCGCGGAAGGACGCGTGGCCGATGACCCTTATCCCGTCCGGCAGGTCGAGCACCGCCTCTTCTTCGAAGGATGCAAGCAGCGCGTCGAAGTCGTGACGATTGAGCGCGTCGATGACGGCAAGTGTCTGTTCTTTCAGTGACATGGGCCTCTCCTTCTGTATGTGAACATAGGCCGGCTGTGGTCCGAGACAAGGTTCGGTTGAGCGACATGAGTCAGCGGATCGGGCGCAGCACCCCGTTTGCGGCTTGCAGCACGGCCTCCGTCACCGGCTTCATCGCGTTCGCCACCGACCGGCTGACATGCCAGTAGAGCGGGACATCGAGCGGCTTGCCGGGGATGAGCTCCTCAAGACGGCCGTCGAGGAGAGCCGCCGCTGCGAGCGGCTCCGGGTTCATTCCCCAGCCGAGCCCTGCAATCGCGGCATCGACGAAGGCATGGCTCGAAGCCAGCCAATGCGAGGGACCAGTGACCGTGATCCCGAGCGCATGCTCGGCCCAACGCGTCTGTAGCCTGTCCTTGGCGTTGAAGGTAATCGCTGGCGCTTCGGCAAGCCGCTCGGGCGTCACCCCCTCAGACCCGAACCATCGCTCGACAAAACCGGGACTTGCCGTCGCGAGATACCGAAGGGCGCCAAGTGGGCGGCAGTCACATCCCTGCACGGGCTTCGCGGAGCCACTGACCGCAGCCCGAACCTCGCCGCGCTTGAGCCAGTCTGCGCTGTAATCCTGATCGTCAATGACGAGATCGAACAACATGCCGTCGAGACGCGCCATGGCCGGCACGAACCAGGTCGCCAGACTGTCGGCATTGACCGCAAGCCGCAGCGTCGGCCACGCACCCGTCTCGCCGCCGGACGTCGGCGACAGTCCGAGGTCCCGGCGCACGCCTTGCTCGAGCAGGCGAACCTCCTCTGCATGCCGAAACAACCGTTCTCCGGCGTCCGTTGCGCGGCAGGGCTGGGAGCGGATCACGAGCGAGGTGCCGACCTGCTCTTCCAGCTGCCGGATACGCTGGGAGACCGCCGACTGTGTCACGTGCAGTGCCTGTGCCGCGCGCTTGAAACTTCCAGTTCTCAAGACAGCGGAAAGAGCTGCCAGCTGCGCCACGTCGAACATTAGAAAAACTAATTCGCAATTAGAGGTATTATCTTTTCTAATTCTTCCAGCAGGGTTAGTCAAAGCGGCATCACCAGGGAGACCTCCATGATTGTCGCCGCCACCGCCGGCTTCCTGCTCGGGCTCAGCCTGATTGTCGCCATCGGCGCACAAAACGCCTTCATTCTGCGCCAGGGGCTGCGTCGCGAACATGTGCTGCCACTCGTGCTCACCTGCGCGATCTCGGATGCGATCCTGATTGCCCTCGGCGTCGCCGGTTTCGCCACCGTCCTGTCGCAGCTTGAATGGCTGGAGCCAGTGATGCGCTATGGGGGCGCAGCCTTCCTGATCGTCTACGCCTTGCGCAGCCTGCATTCCGCCTGGACGGGCGGTGCAAGTCTGCGGGCCGGTGAGGAGAATGCCACGAGCCTGAAGACCGCCTTCCTCACGTGCCTCGCCTTCACCTGGCTCAACCCGCATGTCTATCTCGACACGGTGGTCCTTCTAGGCTCGATCTCCACCCGCTATGCCGGACAGGAGACGGCCTTCGCACTCGGCGCCATGACCGCCTCGTTCGTCTTCTTCTTCAGCCTCGGCTACGGAGCGCGGCTCCTGGCGCCGCTTTTCGCGAAACCGGTCGCGTGGCGCATTCTCGATGCGCTGATTGCCGTCGTCATGGCATCGATCGCCATCAAGCTGCTCGCCTGAGAGAACCCGAACGGAGCTTGGGTGTGTCGGCATCTTGATGCTAAGAGGATGGCTGCAGCGACAATGCGGAGAGCCTGATGTTCCTGACCAATCACGACATGATAGAACTACAGGCCTTCCGGCATGAGCTCCACCGCCATCCCGAGGTCTCCGGCGAGGAGCGCGAGACCGCGCGCCGGGTGGTCGAGGCGCTCCGCGCCTTGAGCCCGTCGAAGACCGTGACGGACCTTGGCGGCCACGGCGTCGCCGCTGTGTTCGAGGGCTCGGGCCCTGGGCCGACGCTGCTCTTCCGCGCCGAACTCGACGCCTTGCCGATTGAGGAAAAATCCGAAGCCATTCACCGCTCGACGATCACCGGCAAAGGTCATCTTTGCGGTCACGACGGCCACTCGACCATCCTTCTCGCCCTGGCCAAGGGCCTCTCGCGACAACCGCCTGTAAGGGGCCGCGTCGTCCTGCTCTGGCAGCCGGCAGAAGAAGATGGAAGCGGCGCGGCAGCCGTTCTCGCCGATCCGCAATTCGCTGAGATCCGTCCGGACTTCGCCTATTCTTTGCACAACATGCCGGGCCTTGCCTTCGGAAGGGTCGCGGTGAAGAGCGGCCCTGTCAATTGCGCCTCGCGCGGCATGAAGATCAGGCTCTCGGGCAAAACCGCCCACGCCTCCCAGCCGGAAACCGGCCTCTCGCCGATGGCGGCAATCTCGAGCCTGATGCCGGCGCTGACGGCCCTCTCCCACGGCGCACCGCCTGCCGCAGACTTCACGCTGGCAACCGTGACCCATGCCGCACTTGGAGAACAGGCCTTTGGCATCGCCCCAGGCGACGCCGAAATCTGGGTGACGCTGCGCACGCTGATCGACGACCGCATGGCCGACCTGTGCGAAAGGGCAGAGGAGCGCGTGGCAAAAGTAGCGGACGAGCAGGGTCTGCAGCACACCATCAGCTACCACGACATCTTCTTTCACTGCGAAAACGCTGCCGAGGCCGTCGCTCACCTGGAAGCGGCGCTCACCGCCGAAAACATCCCCTTCGACGAAGGCAACCTGCCGATGCGCGCGTCGGAGGACTTCGGCCGTCTGCGCGCCGTCTGCCCCTCGGCCATGTTCTTTCTGGGAGCCGGCGAAAGTCACCCTGCCCTGCACAATCCGGACTACGATTATCCGGACGACCTGACAGCGATCGGCGCACGGGTTTTCATGTCCGTCATCCGTACATCACTGGGTTAGCGGATCAGCTGTCCGGAAAGCCCCGTTCTGCCCATTCGGAGCGGGGTACGGTCTTCCCGACCGACAGCGAGAAGTTGACGACCTCGGTCGCATCGTCATCCACTTCGCAGCGGACACCGATATTGATCCAGGCACCGTCGACATCACGGAAGGCCGCGAGCGGAACATCCACCACATTGCCCTCCTTCAGCCGCAGGATCGGCAGGAGGTAGGGCACATAGGCGGGTGTGCCATTGCGTAACTGCTGGCTAAGTTCGGTGCCACAGAGCTGATCGCCGCGTTCCTGGCGACTGAGACCAGCCATTGCCGTCATCGCCGCCTGATCGCCAGAAATGGCCGTGGAAAAGAGCTCTGTCACCTCGCGCGGCTCGAGTTGCGCCGCAGACACGGCCTCCGCAACGGCAGGATCGGCCGGCGACGTCTCGGCGGAGGTTTCTGCCTCTCCGGTGCCTTCCTGTGTTTCCTCGGCAGTCTCGGGCAGCGCACTCTCCAGCGGCGGGGCCTCAGGCAAAGAAATCTCGGGCTGCGCAAGGGTCGGCGCGGCATCGGTAACTTCGGTCGAAGGCTCATTCGCCTGCGCCGCCTCAGCTGTCTGGCGTTCGGCCTCCGTCCCCTGGGAACGCTCCGGACCGCTATCCGTCTCCCCGAAGCGAACCACAGGCCGGAGGACCGGGATCGGCGCGGATGCCGAATCCGGCAACTCCGGCTCTACCTCCGGGATCGGAGGCTGCTCGGGCGCTGGCTCGGCTTCCGGAGCGGGAGCCGGCGGCTCTTGTTCTGGCTGCGGTTCTGGCTCGGGTGCCGGCGGCTCAGGCGTCGCGGCCTCTGCCGTTTCCTCGGGCTCCGGGGCAGGCTCCGGCTCCGGTTCGGGAGGCGGAGCGACCAGCGTCACTTCGACTGCCTGCTCCTGCTCGGCAAGATCGACGGGACTGTCGAAACTCAACAGGAAGACGGCCACTGCAAGCGCGTGCAGCAGCAGGGAAATCGCCATCCCGCCGCCGAAACGCCGCCAGCCTGTCTTCCTCGTATCCGTCATGGTCCGATCCATAGCGACGATTGCGGCGAAAAGGGAGCCGGCAAGGGATTGCTGTCCCGATGAAAACGCGATCGCAGCGTCATATCTACGCCAGATAGGGTTGTGGCGACCGCAATTCCAGATTCGGATCACCGTCGGTTGCCGCCGGGATGACGACCGCTCAAATCGAGACCCGAGAACATCGGCCTGGCTTAAGCAAAAAACCCGCCGGATTGCTCCGACGGGTTCAAATCTGAAAGCGCTAAGCCTGATCAGCTATCCAGGAACGAGCGCAGCTTACGCGAGCGGCTTGGGTGCTTGAGCTTGCGCAGCGCCTTCGCTTCGATCTGGCGGATACGTTCGCGAGTAACCGAGAACTGCTGGCCGACTTCTTCGAGCGTATGGTCGGTGTTCATGCCGATCCCGAAGCGCATGCGCAGAACACGTTCTTCGCGCGGCGTGAGCGAGGCGAGAACGCGGGTGGTCGTCTCGCGCAGGTTCGCCTGGATGGCCGCGTCGATCGGCAGCAGTGCGTTCTTGTCCTCGATGAAATCGCCGAGGTGACTATCCTCTTCGTCACCTACGGGGGTTTCGAGCGAGATCGGCTCCTTTGCGATTTTCAGGACCTTGCGGACCTTCTCGAGCGGCATGGCGAGCTTTTCAGCCAGCTCTTCTGGCGTCGGCTCGCGGCCGATTTCGTGCAGCATCTGGCGCGATGTGCGAACGATCTTGTTGATCGTTTCGATCATGTGAACCGGAATACGGATCGTGCGGGCCTGGTCGGCGATCGAACGGGTAATCGCCTGACGGATCCACCAGGTCGCATAGGTCGAGAATTTGTAGCCGCGGCGATACTCGAACTTGTCGACCGCCTTCATCAGGCCGATATTGCCTTCCTGAATGAGGTCGAGGAACTGCAGACCGCGGTTCGTGTACTTCTTGGCAATGGAGATGACGAGGCGAAGGTTCGCTTCGACCATTTCCTTCTTGGCGATACGCGCTTCGCGCTCGCCCTTCTGCACCATGGACACGATGCGGCGGAATTCGGCGATCGAGATGCCGGTCTCCGTGGCGAGATTCTGGATCTCACCACGGATTTCGCGGATCGTCTGGTTTTCCTCGCGGGCGAAATCCTTCCAGCCACGCGCCGAAAGATTAGCGATCGACTTCATCCAGTTCGGATCAAGTTCGGCACCCTGGTACTGTTCGAGGAACGAGTCACGCTTGACGCCATAGCTTTCGGCGAGGCGCAGCAGACGACCTTCGTTCTGCATCAGACGCTTGGAGATGTCGTAGAGCTGCTCGACAAGGCTGTCGATGCGGTTCTGGTTCAGCGACAGCGACTTGACCGCCGTGATCAGCTGATCCTTGAGCTCCTTGTAGCGACGCTCCTGGCCGGACGACAGGGTCCCGGCGCAGGCGAGACGGGCCTCCACCTGCTGGTCCTGCAGCTTGCGCAGCTTCTTGTAGGTGTCGGCGATGAGATCGAGGGTCTCCATGACCTGCGGACGCAGTTCCGATTCCATCGCGGCAAGCGACAGGTTCGATTCGTCCTCGTCCTCTTCCTCTTCTTCCGGCGGCATGCCTTCGCCACCGATAGCGGTAATGTCGTCATCGTCACCGGAGGCGGCCTGCGGACGGCGCTTCGCGCGTTCCTTTTCCTTCTCCTCGGCAGCCTTGCGGTCAGCCTCGATCCTTTCAGGAGACTGGAACTGCGGAGCGGCCTTGGCTTCCGGACCGGAATAAGTGGTTTCGAGATCGATGATCTCGCGCAGAAGCGTGGTGCCTTCGTTCAACTCGTCGCGCCAGATGATCAGCGCCTGGAACGTGAGCGGGCTCTCG
>JAIXSF010000103.1 GCA_027484835.1 Rhizobiaceae bacterium
AGGGCGCCGTCGGCAGGGAATAGGGATGGTCGAGGCAGTCACTGAGGCGAATGGTGTCTTTGGCTGCCAGCGGATGATGCGGCGCCATCACCACATGAACCGGCTGGTGAACCCGGATCAGCGTCATGAAATCGGCCATGCGCACCGGCTCGAACACGATCGCCAGATCCGCAGAATGGTCCACCAGCGACTGCTCCGCGGCCTGCCGGTCGCGCAGATGCACGCCGAAGGTCACCGCCGGATGGTCTTTTCGATAGTGCGCGATCTGATGCGGCAGGAAATAGGGCAGGAGCGCCTGGCTGCAGGCGATCGACACGTGACCGCGACGAACGCCTGAGAGATCCGCGATCTGTGAGCGTACCCGCTCCATGTCGGAGATCTGGTTGCGGATATGATGGATCAGGATCTCGCCGGCGCTCGACAGCCGGACCCCATGCGGCAGCCGCTCGAAGACCGGCACGCCCAACTCCTCCTCCAGCGCCAGAATACGCCGATTGAGCGCCGTGGACGTAATCGCCAGTGATTCCGCGGCCCCACGGATGGAGCCGGCCTTGGCGACGGCGTCGATGTACCGAAGCGAAGTCAGGTGCCGCATGAGAGATCTCCTGTGGTGATGCAAATTTTGCAGCAGCTCGGGCAAAACTTAGCACAAGACAGAAGCGGCGCCATATGGGTTACTCAAAGGTGAACGCGGAGCGCCACAGAAAATCAGGGGAACCAGCGCCCGCCCGAGCATCCACTGTTCATCCTGATCTGGGAGATCCTTCATGAGCCAGTTTCTTATGCCGAGCCGCCGCCAGTTTCTGCGCCAGTCAGCCGGTCTCGCCGGCCTTGCCGCCGCAAGCAGCGTGCTTCCCTTCGACATCGCCCGCGCCGCGGGCCTGACCGTCGGTTTCATCTATGTCGGCCCGAAGGATGACTTCGGCTATAACCAGGCTCATGCCGAAGGCGCTGCCGCGATCAAGGCGATCGAAGGCGTGACCGTGGTCGAAGAAGAACAGGTACCGGAAACGGTCGACGTCCAGAAGACCATGGAGAGCATGATCAACTTCGACGGCGCCACACTGCTCTTCCCGACCTCCTTCGGCTATTTCGACCCCCATATCCTGACCATGGCGCCGAAATATCCGAATGTCCGCTTTGAACATTGCGGCGGTCTCTGGACCCCGGACAAGCCCGCCAATACCGGTTCCTATTTCGGCTATATCGGCATGGGCCAGTATCTGAACGGCATCGTTGCCGGTCACATGACCAAGACCAAGAAGATCGGCTTCGTGGCTGCCAAGCCCATTCCGCAGGTCCTGCTCAACATCAACTCCTTCCTGCTCGGCGCCCGCGCCGTCGATCCCACGATCACCTGCCAGGTCATCTTCACCGGTGAATGGTCGCTCGCCGTCAAGGAAGCGGAAGCCACAAACGCACTCGCCGACCAGGGCGTCGACGTCGTCACCTGCCATGTCGACGGCCCGAAGGTGGTCATGGAAACCGGCGCCGGTCGCGGCATGTTCCTTTGCGGCTACCACGCCAACCAGAGCCCGCTTGCGCCCGAGAAGTATCTGACCGGCGCCGAGTGGAACTGGTCCAAGGTCTATACCGACATGGTCAACACGACCTTGGCTGGCGGCACGATCGACAACTTCGTTCGCGGCGGCCTTGCCGAAGGCTTCGTCAAGATGAGCCCGCTCGGACCGGCAGTCACCGAACCCGCGCGCAAGCAGTTCGATGCGACCCTTGCTGAAATCATGAAGGGCGGCTTCTCGGTCATCAAGGGACCGCTCAAGGACAACAAGGGCAATGTCATCGCCACAGAAGGTCAGGCTTTCGCTGAGACGGATGTTGCGCTCGAAAGCATGGGCTACCTCGTCGAGGGCGTCGTCGGATCGACCTCTTAAAGCATCCGGGAGGGGTATGCCATGAGTGCACCGGCGGATCTCGCAAGCCAGGACCTGGCCAGACGCAGTGTCTCGTTCGAGACCGTTCTGCGCTGGCTCGATCCACTCTTCCTGCCGCTGGCAGCACTTCTCGCCGGCATGCTCCTCTTCGCCGTCTTCCTGCTTCTCATCGGCACCTCGCCGATCGAGTTCTACACCCTCGTCTACAAGGCGGGCTTCGGCACGTCCTTCTCCTGGACCAACACACTCGCCCGCGCGGCACCCCTCCTTCTCGCAGCCCTCTGCGTCGCCCTTCCAGCCCGGCTTGGTTTGGTGGTGATCGGCGGGGAGGGGGCGATTGTGCTCGGTGGCGTCGGTGCCGGTGCGATAGCGATGCTGGCACCCGGCATGCCGGGTCCGGTCGGGATCCTCGCGATGATGATAGCAGGTGCGCTCGTCGGTGCCATCTGGATCGGTGGCATCGGCGCTCTCAGGCATTTCCGTGGAGTGAACGAAACAATCTCGAGCCTGCTGCTCGCTTATATCGCGATTGCCCTGATGAACCATCTGGTCGAAGGACCACTGCGCGACCCCGCAAGCCTCAACAAGCCATCGACCTCACCGCTGCCGGAGCTCTATCGGATCGGCGAGATCCCGGGAATCGGCGTGCATTGGGGCCTCGCAGCCGGCATCATCGCCTGTATCCTCTGCTGGGTGCTGATCGAAAAGACGACCTTCGGGTTTGCGGCGCGCATTGTCGGCGGAAACTTGAGGGCCGCCCAGGTGCAGGGTCTGCCGGCAGGCCTGCTGATGATCGGCTTTACAGCACTCGGTGGTTCACTCGCCGGCCTCGCCGGAGCATTCGAAGTCGCGGCCGTCCATGGTTCGGCCAATGCCTCGCTCGCCGGCGGTTATGGCTATACCGGCATCCTCATCGCCTTCCTCGCCC
>JAIXSF010000159.1 GCA_027484835.1 Rhizobiaceae bacterium
CAAGTCCGTGTTCTGCCAACGCAATCCCGAGCGGCGTCGGCTGCATTGGGCGCCGCCCCTTGATGAAGAGCGGCTCGCCTACGCGCTTCTCCAGCATCGACAGCGTGCGCGACACCGCCGGCTGCGCAAGCCCCAGGAGGGCTGCACCTTCGGTCACGCCGCCCGTTTTGACAACGGCAGCCAGCTGGATGAGATGTCGCTCGTCGAACTTCATAACGGATTGTTATATTGGCTCCGAAACAAATCATCAATCGTGCATGCGAGCCCTGCTAGGTTTCTCTCGACCAGCAATGCGGATTTGGGAGGAGATGCATGTCGCGGGCCGCAGACCTCATTTCCTTCGACGAAGCGACCTCGAAGGAGGCTTTCACAAGCCGCTTTGGCGCGCCCGATGATGCTACCGCGCGCCTGCTCTCCGCCGTGGTCTGCCACGTGCACGATCTTATCAAGGAATTCCGCCCGACACCGGAGCAATGGCGCAAGGTTCTCGACTTTCTGACCGAAGTCGGCCACGCCTCTGACGAACGTCGCCAGGAATGGGTACTGTTCTCCGATCTGGTTGGCGCCTCCGCGCTCGTCGAGGAGATCAATTCGCGCCGTCCATCGGGTGCTACCCCCAACACGATCCGCGGTCCCTTCTTCCGGACCGACACACCGGAGCGCGCGCTCGGCAGTTCCATCTCGCTCGACGGCGAAGGCGAGCCGCTGCTGGTCGAGGGCCGCGTCGAAGATCTGGACGGCCTGCCGATCACCACGGCCGAAATCATCACATGGCAAGCGAACGCCGAAGGCTACTACGAAAACCAGCAGCCGGATCTGCAGCCCGAATTCAATCTGCGGGGCCTGTTCCGTCCAGATCAGGACGGCAGGTTCCACTACCGGACGGTCCGTCCGGCAGGCTACGGCGTCCCCGGTGACGGCCCCGTAGGCCGGCTGTTCGCCCAGGCAGGCTATCCGCTGCACCGTCCCGCGCATCTGCATTTCGTCATACGCGCACCGGGGTTCGAGACGATCACCACACATATCTACGACGCCGAGGATCCGAGACTCGGTGAAGACGCACTGTTCGGCGTCCGACCGGAACTGGTGCATCCATTCGAGCAGACGGTGATCGAAGGAAAAACCGCCTCGCGCATCAGCGTCAGGTTCGTCATGGTCCGCGCACGACCCGGGAGGGGCAAATGAAGAGCTTCACCTATGCCGGCAGCCCGGCGCGTATCCTCTTCGGCTCCGGCCGCAGCGCAGAGGTTAGCAGCGCCGTGAAAGCCCTCGACTGCCGCCGTGCGCTGGTCCTGGCAACGCCCCATCAGAAGGCGGATGCCGAAGCCCTCTCCGAGCGGCTCGGAGCCCTCTCAGTCGGTGTCTTCTCGGGTGCCGTCATGCACACACCCGTCGATGTGACTGAGAAAGCGCTGAAGGTCGTCAAGGAAACAGAAGCCGATTGCGTCGTCTCACTCGGCGGCGGCTCCACCACGGGGCTCGGCAAGGCGATTGCCTATCGCACAGATCTGCCGCAGGTCGTCATCCCCACCACCTATGCCGGCTCCGAAGTCACCCCGATCCTCGGGCAGACCGAAGGCGGTCGAAAGACCACGGTCCGAAACGCCAGCATCCTGCCGGAAGTCGTCATCTACGATCCGGACCTCACCCTCGGCCTTCCCGTCGGCATGAGCGTCACGAGTGGTCTGAACGCCATGGCCCATGCGGTCGAGGGCCTCTATGCCCAGGACCGCGACCCGGTCTCGACGCTGATGGCGCTCGACGGTCTACGCGCCTTCAGGGATAGCCTTCCGGTTCTGGTCAAGAGCCCTCATGATCCAGATGCGCGGGCAGAAGCGCTTTATGGTGCCTGGCTCTGCGGCACGGTGCTCGGCACAGTCGGCATGGCGCTGCACCACAAGATCTGCCACACACTGGGCGGCTCCTTCGACACGCCCCATGCCGAAACCCATGCAGTGATGCTGCCGCACACGGCCGCCTTCAACGCCGAGGCTGCCGAGCAAGAACTCGCGGCAGCCGCCGAACTCTTCGGCGGTTCGATTGGCGGTGGTCTCTGGGACTTTACCAAGTCGATCGGCGCGCCGCTGTCCCTGAAGGATTTCGGGCTCACTGAAGCCGATCTCGATCGCGCTGCCGATATCGCCACGGAAAACCCCTACTGGAACCCGCGTCCGATCGACCGGACCTCGATCCGCACACTTCTGCAACAGGCTTGGGAGGGCGTCAGGCCCGACTGACCGAGACGACATCTCGCGCTTGGCGCACTCTTTGGGAGGAGAGACGATGATGGGAGGAAACATGATTACGCGACGCAAATTCCTGCAGACGACGGCAGCCGGCGGCGCCGTACTGGCGACCTCGGGCCTTGCGGCCCCTGCAATTGCGCAGTCGGCAGCCGTGAAGCTCGGCTATGTCAGCCCGCAGACCGGACCGCTCGCGGCCTTCGGCGAAGCTGACAAGTTCGTCATCGACAGCTTCCTCGCCACGACGAAGAAGATGGGCCTGAACTACGAGGTCGTCGTCAAGGACAGCCAGTCCAATCCGAACCGTGCCGCCGAAGTCGCCAAGGAACTGATCGTCGACGACGAAATCAACCTGATGCTCGTCTCCTCGACACCGGAAACCACCAATCCGGTCTCCACCACCTGCGAAGCAGAGCAGATCCCCTGCCTGTCCACGGTCGCGCCGTGGCAGCCCTGGTTCATCGGCCAGCAGGGCAATCCGGGCGATCCCGCAAGCTGGAAGCCGTTCAACTATGCCTATCACTTCTTCTGGGGCCTCGAGGACATCATCGCCGTCTTCACCGGCATGTGGGGCCAGGTCGAGACCAACAAGAAGGTCGGCGGCCTCTTCCCGAACGACGGCGACGGCAATGCCTGGGGCGACAAGGTCGTTGGCTTCCCGCCGGTGCTCGAAAAGCTTCGCTATGGCCTGACCGATACCGGCCGCTATCAGAAC